>JAHFOZ010000054.1:0-4689 GCA_023261405.1 Planctomycetota bacterium | reverse complement strand
CCACGCCACGATGCTGCACCTCCTGGGGATCGACCACGAAAGGCTCACGTTCCGGCACAACGGGATCGACCGGCGCCTGACCGACGTCCACGGTCACGTGATCAAGGCCCTCCTCGCCTGAGGGACGATACTCCCCACCGGCACACCGACCTTGATGATCCGCGCGGATGCTGCTGCGCCCTAGGGTCTCGCTCAGCGCGCAGTGAACGCGTGCGCCCGGGCGGGACTCTACCAGGTGCAGGTCGGGGCCGCCAAGCGCTCCTGATTTTTCGCTACCCGCCGCTTCCCCCGGTGTCGTATACTCCATGTACCATGGGGGAGCGGTGATGAAAGCGATCTGGAGCGTACTTTTCCTGGCGGGAAGCGCGTTCGGGCAGCAGGTCCAGATGCCGGCGGACGTGGACTCGCAGAAGATCGACGCGGCGATCAAGAAGGGGGTCGAATTCCTGCGCACGGCCCCCTCGCCGGCTCACGACCACGCTGGCCCCCATTCGGACGAGCTCATCCTCTGGACGATGATCCACGCGGGAGTGCCCGAGACGGACGGGAAGTTCCAGGAACTCGTCACCAAGATCCTGGGCTCGCCGCTCGAGAGGACTTATAAGGTCGCGCTCCAGGCCATGATCTTCGAGGAGCTCAACCGCGTGAAGTACCAGAATCGGATCTGGCAGTGCGCGCAGTTCATCGTGGACAATCAGTGCGCGAACGGGCAGTGGTCCTACGGCCAGCCCACGGAGGCGGCGAACAACGTCCCCACGGGCTCCATCTTCAGGGACGTGGCCTCGGGCGGGGGAAAGACACGGGACTTCGGCGGCTCCGCCCCGGCCGCCGGGGGCGAGCGCGTGAAGCCCAAGGTGCAGAAGAGGATGGCCGTGAAGAAGTCCAAGGACGGCCCCCCGACCGGCGACAACTCGAACTCCCAGTACGCCACTCTGGGCCTGAGGTCCTGCCACGACGCCGGGATCAACATCCCCGACGCGACGCTCCACCTGGCCAAGAAGTGGTGGATCGACAGCCAGTACCAGACCGGGGCGGACAAGGGCGCGGTGGCCACCGGGACGGAGTTCGACGCCAAGCCGGGCGGCTGGTGCTACTGCGCGCGGGACAGCCACCAGCCCTACGCCGCCATGAGCGCGGGCGCGGTGGGCTCGGTGGTCATCCTGGACTACATGCTGGACAAGGACTGGAAGAAGGACATCTGCGTCCGCGCGGGCATGGCGTGGCTCGCGCAGCACTTCTCGGTCACGGAGAACCTCGGACCCACGCAGCACGGAGGCAACCCCAAGAACTTCTATCACTACTACCTCTATGCCCTCGAGCGCGCGGGTCTCCTCTACGGCACCGAGAAGATCGGCAGCCACCTGTGGTACGCGGAAGGGGCCAAGGTGCTTCTCGCCGAGCAGAAGCCGGACGGCAAGTGGGAGGGCAGCCAGTGGTCGAACCCCACCTGGGACACCTGCTTCGCGATCCTCTTCCTCAAGCGCGCCACGCGCCCCCTCGTGGCCACCGAATCGGGCGGCGGGAAGAAGTAGGCGCGGCCGGGACCTTCTTCCGGGAGGGCGGATCCCGCCCCGAGACATCACGCCCCTTGCGGCGTCCAATGCGGAGTGAAGAGGGCGCTCCCGGTCGTCCTGGTCCTGATCGCGTTCCCCCTGACCTGCGTCCTCGCACTCTTCACCCTGGCGGTCTCGCGGATCGGCCAGGCCCGGGCCGAGATTGAGCGCGGCTTCCTGAGGCTCAGCATTCCTTCCGACGTCCCTATCCCGGACCGGGTCCGGGCTCTCACAAGGCTGGCGACCCTGGACCTGGACGACCTTCAAGTCCTCATCAAGCGTTCGAAGTTCGGGGTCACTCCTGCGGATCTGGCCCGATGTGGCGACGTCGGCTTCGACCTCCGTCACCAACCCTTCGGCATTTTCGGGCCTCCTCCGCCGAAGCCGGTGGGCGAGATGCTGACCGAGCTGGAGGGGGCGCGCATCCTCGGGCGACGGGGTGGAATGAATGCCGCATTAACGAGGATCGCAGAGGAGCGGAGATTCGCCCATCGGCTCGGGTCCATGAACGAGCGGGGGCTCGTCGGCAGGGCCACGCTCGCGGAACTGCGGCTCGAACTGGAACGCCTTGAGTCTTTGCGCGAGCCTATCGAGGAAGCGTTCGAGGTGGAGCGGCTCCTCCTCATGCGCGAAGTGCTGACCCTCACGCCCCCCGAGCCGGGTGAGGCGCTCGTGATCCAGGAACGGCCCGGCTGGCGCGACCTCGGGTCGTGGACGCTGCTCCGCGCGCGGGCGCTCGAGGGGCTCGACCGTCATTTCGATCAGGTCCGGAAAGTGAAGGCGATGCCGGTGGCGGAACGCAAGGCCTTCCTCGAACATCATTTCGCCGCCCCGACCGGCCGTCCTTCGCTCCTGGCCCCCTGGGTCCTGGCACTCGAATTCCAGGCCCTCTGGTATCAGGATTGCATCGACGCGGACATGGCACGCTTCCGATAGGGCGTCCTTGCGGGACGCGCATCCTTCAAACTCGTAACACCGGTGTCTCCCGGAGGGTGTACGAGGGGAAAGCTTGCGGAGCGGGCCGTGGAGTGAATGCCCAACCCGGAAGAGCTGCATGCGGGAAACCCGTCCGTCGATTTCCCACCGGCAGGGCCCGCGCGTGGACAACAATATGAGTATGAGAACCGCGCTCGGGGCGCTCCTTGTCCTGGGAGCCTTGCTGCCGTCCGGGGCCGTCGCATTCTCCCAGGACCCGGCCCCCGATCGCGAGGCGGCCGAGTTCTTCGAGAAGAAGATCCGCCCCGTCCTCGTCGAGCGCTGCCACACCTGCCACAGCGCCCAGGCGAAAAAACTCAAGGGCTCGCTCCTCCTCGACACGCGCGCCGGCATCCTCAAGGGGGGCGACACCGGGCCCGCCCTCGTGCCGGGCCACCCCGAGCAGAGCCTCATGATCAAGGCCCTCAAGTACAAGGAAGACGACCTCAAGATGCCCCCCAAGGAGAAGCTCCCCGACGCCGTCATCGCCGACATCGAGACGTGGATCAGGGGCGGGGCCGTCTACCCGGGCGGCGACGCTGCAAAGGGCTCGCGGGGTCCGATCGATCTCGCCGCCGCGCGCTCGCGCTGGCCCTTCCAACCGCCCCGCGAGCCGGCGATCCCCTCCGTGAAAGACGCCGCGTGGGCGAAGACCCCGATCGACCGCTTCATCCTTGCGAAGCTCGAGGAGAAGGGGCTCCGTCCCGCCGCCCCCGCGGACAAGGCCACACTGTTGAGGCGCGTCACGTTCGATCTCACCGGCCTGCCCCCCACCCCCGATGAGACGGAGGCCTTCCTTGCCGACGATGCGCCCGACGCCTTCTCGAAGGTCGTCGAGCGCCTGCTCGCCTCGCCCCATTACGGCGAGCGCTGGGCGCGCCACTGGCTCGACGTGGTCCGCTACACCGACTCCTTCGACGCCCGCGGGATCGGTGGGGAGGCCGACGTCCCCGAGGCGTGGCGCTACCGCGACTGGGTGGTGGGCGCGTTCAACCGCGACCTGCCGTACGACCAGTTCGTGCGCCTCCAGGTGGCGGGGGACGTTCTCCCCGGTCCCGGCGGATTCAGCGCCGAGGGCATCACCGCCACCGGCGTCATGGCCATCGGCAACTGGCCGGTGGGAGACGCGGACAAGGAGAAGATGATCACGGACATCGTGGACGACCAGGTGGACCTGGTGGGCCGCGGCTTCCTCGGCCTCACCGTCGCCTGCGCGCGCTGCCACGACCACAAGTTCGATCCGATCTCGACCGAGGACTACTACGGCCTCGCCGGGATCTTCTTCTCGAGCCGCATCCTCCCGGGCCCGGGCCAGAAGACGGCCGGATCGCCCGTGCTCCGCATCCCCCTCGCGCCGCCCTCCGAAGTGGAGGCCCTGAAAAAGCATCAGGCCGCGATCGCCGAGCTCGAGAAGAAGGTGGAGCAGACCGCGAACGACGCGTACGGCGCACTCTCGCGCGAACTGCTCGCCCGCTCGGCGGAGCTCATCCGCGCGGCCTCCGAGTTCCAGCGCGCGAAGGACGAGACGCCCGCCGCCTTCGCCGCGAAGCGGGGCCTGCCCGAGCTCGCGCTGCGGCAATGGGTCGAGTACCTGGGCACCGGCGACCTCGGCCTCTTCACCGTGGCGCTCAAGGACATCAGGGGGATCAAGGGCGTCCACCAGTGGAAGAACTCCAAGGACGCCGACACCCCCTCCCTCATCGTCAACATGAACGACGTGAGCGCCGAGTTCGGCACGATCAAGATGCCCCCGAAGGCGGTCGCGATCCACCCGTCGCCCAACGCGGGCGTGGCCGTCGCCTGGCGGAGCCCCCTCACGGGGGCCGTGAAGGTGCGCGGCCGCGTGGACGACGCGGACAACGTGTGCGGCGACGGGATCGAGTGGACGCTCGGCCACGTGCCGGGCCACGCGACGGTCGAGCTGGCCCGCGGCGCGATCCCGAACGGCGGCGGCCAGGCAGTCCCGGAGAAGACGCTCGAAGTCAAGGCGGGCGACCTCGTCCAGCTGGCCGTCCTCCCGAAGCGCGAGTACACCTGCGACACGACGGCGGTGGAGCACGAGGTGGAGGAGGCCGGCGGGGCGAAGCGCCGCTGGAGCCTCACGCGGGACGTGGTGCCCGACCTCCACGAGGACGGGCAGGGGAACCCGCACAGCGACTCC
>JAHFOZ010000053.1 GCA_023261405.1 Planctomycetota bacterium | reverse complement strand
AGAAGGAGTCGAGAGCCTTCCCGGGGTCGCAGCCCGTGACCCCCTTCGTCCAAAGCCCGTTCTGCCGGAAGTAGAGGTAGAGCCGCGAGCGCGCCTCCGCGTCCGCCTTGTCGGAAGGGGCCGCGACCGCATTCTCCCCGATCCCCCGGAGGGCGTCCTCGCGCGCGACGAGGGGGCGCGTGCGGTAGAACTCGGAGGGTTTGACGTACCAGTCGCCGTCGACGTCGCCGTAACCCCAGAAGGCCACGAGCGCCGTAGGCTTCGGATCGACCGCCACGCCGCACATGAGCGTGAGGTAGCCGCCCGCGGAGCCGCCCGCCACGACGACTTGTTTCGGGTCGAGCCGCGCCGCCTCCGCGCCCTTCCCGCGCACCCAGGCCAGCGCGTCCTTCACATCCTCGATGATCGCCGGCAGCTTCACCTGCGGCGCGAGCCGGTAGTCGATCGAGACGAGCGCGAACCCCTCCTTCCGGCAGAGCGCGAGGAGGTGGCCGGGGACGCCCCCGCGGCTCCCCATGAGAAGCGCGCCGCCGTGGATCCAGACGAGCACCGGCAGGCGGTCCTCGGTCTCGGGCCGGTAGACGTCGAGCCCGATCTTGAGCTCGCCGACTTCCTTGTAGACGTGGCTCTTCTTCGGCATCTCCTGCGCGAGCAGGCCGGCGAGGATCGCGGGGATCAGGATCATGGCGGCCTCCCCTTACCTTACGCCGAGTACGGCGAAGGGAAGCTAACGGCGGACAGGATGGCTTGAGAGGTCGGCGTCGAAGCCGAGGCCGCCCTCCTTGCCGTCCTCCCCCAGGCTCACGATCTCGAAGGGGCGGTTATTCGAACCGGGGGTCGAGTACCGAAATCCCCGGTCCCAGGCGTCGAGAGGAACTTCGTCGAAGTATTCCGGCACGAGGTCCTCGAGGCGCTCCGGGTAGCGCACCTTCTCGACCTTGAACAACTCCACTTTGCCACACACATTGACGAGCCGTGCCTGGGTCCAAGTCACACGCGAGCAGCGCGTATGGCTTCTAAAGGAGGCGATGCCGACAGTGGCGAGGATGCCGATCACGACCATCATCTCGACCAGCATGAACTCCCCGCGCCTCATGGCCGTTTGAACGCCGCCGAGCCCCGCGGGTTTGGCCGCTTGCACCCTTGACGCCCCCGGGCCCGTCGAATGCTGTGTGAAGGCCCGCGCGATGAAAGTCCTCCTGGTCCTGGTGCTCTCCGGGGCCTGCTTGCAGGAGATCCGCTATCTGACGCAAGCACGCCGCTATACCACCGGGCACTGCCTCCTAACGGACGCCGCAATCATGTCCTTTCTCGCGATCCTGACCGTGTCCTTCCTCTTCCTTCGACCCAGGCAAGATCCGCCACCGCGGACTTGGCGGCGCCGACACATCGCCCTCACAATCCTGATCGGGGCGCTGCTTTTCGTCACGTTTACCTGGCTCCAATACTTCGAGGGGCGGATCATAAGACCCAAGTGGGGCTCACCTCCAGCCAATCTCCCGGCCTATACGCAGGCCTTCTTCCTGACGGGCTTGATCGTTTCCGGAGCTACGACCGCCGCGATCCTGGGCGCCCTCTGGATGCTCGACCGGATACCGAAGCCCCTCCGGCAGGTTGCGGCCGCGCTCCTCATCGGACTGACACTGGTCGGTGTGGATCAGGCAGCCAACGACGACAACCTGGACTACAGCGGCCCTTGGCAGCAGTGTGTGAAGTGTTCGGCCGGAAAGGGAGTCACGACGGGGACGTTTCATGGTTGGTTCGAGTATCACGAGGGAGAAAGGCCGTGGCTCCAAGCTCTAGGGGACAAGGAAAAGCGCTGCACCCACGTGTGGGGCTGGGAGAGCGAGTCTTCCTACTTCCACTAACCGGTGCGGGGCACGCCTCCGGGCCTCCGAGCCCGTTCGGCCAGCGGGCGCAGGACATCCGCCGTGAGCTGAAGTCCCACGGCCCGCAGGTTTTCGGCGTCAACGCCCCGACCGTTCAGGAGGCCGACCTCCGTGGTCACGACGGCCTCGTCGAGCGCCTCACGATCATCGAGGAGCGCCTGCAATCCCGAACCGGCGCGCGCCGCCAGCGTGCGCCAGCGCGCCGGAAAGCATTGGCGAAGGCCCGCCTGCCAGTCCTCCAGCCACCCCGCGGCGGACTCGCGGCCCGACAACCAGGCCAGCGCCAACACGCGGCCCAGGTCCTTGGCCGAGCGGAGCAGCTTCCTGCCCCCGACCGGATCGCTCATCCGCTGCCGCCCGAGGTCCGGATGAGAGAGGAGATTCGCCAGCGCCATCATCGAGGGAGAGGCGTACTCGAGTCCCTCGGCGGACCGAAGCCGCCTGAACGAAGCCAGCCTCATGAAGCGGTGACAGCCGACCCCGTACCAGCCGTCGGGGAGGCGGACCGGCACCCAGACGACCTTCTTCCACTGCCCCGTCGCGGGGACCCCGAGAAGCTCGATGAAGTAGTCGCGGGACTTAGGCGGGTTCAGGCGGAAGGCGCGGAGCCCGTCGGCCGGCGAGCGCGCCGCCGCGGGGAAGCACTTCGCGGTGCGCGTCCACCCCAGGTCCAGCAGCCGGAGGGCCAGCGCCTTCGCCGACCCCACGTTGCCCGCGGGGTAGACGACGACGTCCGCGTCCTTCGTGTTCACGGCGCGGCGCTCCAGCTCCGCCCGGAAATGATAGGCCGCCGCGAGGCTCCCCACGACGAAGAGATGCCGCTGCAGCGGCTTGGGGATGTCCTCGGCGAGACGGCGGAAAAGTTTCCGTGGATCCAGGGCGCTCATCGCGCGGGAGTCCCCGACAGTCGCCGGATCAGGTCCTCGGCCTGCTCCACGAGGCGGAGCTCGTGCAGATCGAGCACGGTCTCCACGGGATCGGCCCAGTCGACCCTCCCCTTCGGGTCCTTCTCGAAGCCGGGGTCCGCCCGCAGCAGGGGGTGGATCGCGACCACGACGCCCCTCGCCCCGGGCTCAACCTTCCGGAGCGCGGAATCCAGGCGCTCCAGGAAGCCCAGGTCGCCCGAGCCGGACGGCATATGGACGCTGAGATCCAGCCTCGGGAGACCGTTGAGGTCGAAGTCCGGATCCCAATGCCTCCCGGCCTGGACGCCCCCGACCGCAACCGGACCGCGCGGCATCCCCTGCAGGCGGCGATACAGGGCCTGGGGATCGGGCGGACGCCCCGACGGATCGGCATAGTACCGCGTCCGGCGGAATGATCCGGACAGGGCCAGGATCTCCGGCCAGGTTCGCTCCGGAAAACGCGACAGCTGCACGCTCCGGTTGGAGCGGCGCGAAACCTCCTGCGTAGCTTCCAGCCGTCGCAGCGCCTCCGCCACCGTCGGATAGGACGAGCCCGTCCGCCTCATCAGCTCGCCGATGGCGATCGGGCCCCTCCCGAGCATCCACTGATGGAGCAGGACCTTGAAGACCTCGAAGAAAGCCGGCGAAGGCCCCGGTCTCGATCCCCGGGACGGGACGTCGAGACGCCCGAGCCGGCCCCGGAGGCTCTCACCCAGATCGCGCAGCTCCCGGTCCTCGGGCAGGGGACGGCACGCGTCCTTCCGCACGATGACCAGGGCTATCCGCTCCGCGATCGAGGGCTTGAGCAGCTCCAGGGTCTCCCGCCACTCGCGGACGATCCGCTCGTCCGTGGGGCGCGGCATCCAGGCGGCCAGGATCGCCCGGGCGACCCTCTTGTCGCGGGCGGCCTCCTGCGCCGTCTTCAGGAACGAGGCGTGCAGGTCCCGGACTCCCTGGGGCCGGAGCTGGACGTCCAGGAGCCGCCGCCCGTCCCGGCTCCGGAACTCGTTGGCCGAGCCCTCCCGGGGCTCGAAGCCCCCCTTCGGCGGGGGCATCCCTCCAAGGCCGGGGCCCGTTTTCACGACCCCATAGTAGCACCTAAGATCAATAGGTGCAACTATAATTTCAAGGGGCCCCTTGTATTCCGGAGTTCCAGCGCACCTTGTAGAGCCGCTCGCCCGGCAGGACGACCTCGCCCGCGGGGCCGAGGAAGCGCACCCGCTCCGTCCACCAGCTCGTGTCGGCCTTCGTGTACGCCGTGCGGCCCGTCGCCGGGTGGATGTCCACGGACTTGACGCCCGCCAGGCCGCCCAGGACCGGGTGCGGCGCGAACGTCTTCCGGTCGCGGTCGAAGAGCCACACGCCGGGGTTCGCCGTCACGATCAGCGTCGCGGCCCCGGGGACCGGCCGGAGCTCGTGGCCGCTGTCGCCCGGGAGCGGGTGCGTCTCCGCGCGGACCAGCGAGGGCGAGGCCGTCTCCCAGTCTTTCAGCCGGTAGGCCCGCAGCTCCTTCTCGCCGAGCGCCCAGAGGAGGCCGCGCGCCTCGTCCCAGACCGCTCCGTGAGCCCAGGGGAACCCGTCGTGCCAGAGCGGCTTCCCGCTCTCCGAGAGATCGAAGAGGACCAGGCGGTTCCCGCCCTCGCCGGTCGACCCGGCGACCGCGACGCGGCCGCGCGGCAGCAGCTCGGCCGAGTGGGCGTTCCGGACCGAGGCGTGAAAGAGGACGCGTCCCGACGCCCGCTCCACGAGCGCCACGCCGCCGCCCGAGGACGTGACCAGGATCTTCGCGCCCCCCTCCACCGGCTTGCACTCGTCGGTGCTTCCGAACTGCTTCCGGAGCGGCTCGGGGAGGTCCGCGCGGTCGGCCGCCATCCAGCCCCAGACCTTGCGCGGCGTGGCGGGATCGGAGACGTCGAGGATGAAGACCTCGCCCGCCCCGCAGCAAAGGAGTTCGTTCGCGGCGCGCCCCGCCGGCGCCTGGGCGCAGGAGGCGAGCCACGCGAGGAAGACGGCCTCAAGGCCGATTCGAGATCTGGATCGCATTCCCACCCTGATTAAACAGTAATTCTGGCAAGGCGTGGGGATTTCTCGTATGCATGAACCCATGCACAAGGACCACGGCATCCGCACCACCGTCGTCGGCAGCTACCCCGTCCCCCCCTGGCTGCAGGCGCTCCCCACCACCCCCGCCCTCCGCGACGCGATCATGGTCGTGGTGCGCACCCAGGAGCTCGCCGGGATCGACGTGGTCTCCGACGGCGAGCTCTCGCGCTTCGATGTCAATCATCCAGAGACGAACGGGATGATCGAGTACTTCGTCCACCCCCTCGAGGGCGTCTCCAGCACGTGCAGCCGCGCCGAGATCGAACAGTTCCGCTCGCTCCCCGGGATGAAGTTCCGCACCGCGCCCGCGGGCGTCGTGCGCGGGCCGATCGGCGAGGGGACCATGAACCTCGCGGGGGCGTACGCGACCCTCAAGGAGGTCTCCGCGCAGCTCACCAAGTTCACGGTGACGAGCCCCTACATGCTCGTGAAGACGCTCCTCGACCGCCACTACCACGATCGGCGCGCGCTCACGATGGCGATCGCGGACGTGCTCCGCAAGCAGCTGGAGGGGATCGACGCGAGCGTCCTCCAGGTGGACGAGGCGAACCTGCCGGGTTCCCCCGAGGACGGCCCGTGGGCGGCGGAGGCGATCAACCGGGTCCTGAGCGGCGGCCGGGGCCACAAGGCGGTCCATCTCTGCTTCGGGAACTACGGCGGGCAGACGATCCAGAAGGGCTTCTACAAGAGCCTGATGCCGTTCTTCAACGCCCTCGAGTGCGACCACGTGGTCCTCGAGTTCGCGCGCCGCGGCCTGGACGAGATCGAGGCGTTCCGCGACCTGAAGCCGTCCATCGCGCTGGGGCTCGGGGTGATCGACATCAAGGACAACGAGATCGAGACGCCCGACGCCGTCGCCCGCACGATCGAGAAGGCCGTCCACGTGCTGGGACCGGACCGCGTGCGCTGGGTGCATCCCGACTGCGGCTTCTGGATGCTCACACGCTCGGTGGCCGATCGTAAGATGCGCGCGCTGGTCGAGGGGCGGAACCGGTACTTGGGACAGAGGAAATAGGGAGGCCGCGATGCTGACGCGACGCGAGTTTCTGGGCGCCACCGCCGCAGCCGGGCTGGCGCCCGGGCTCCTCTCCGCGCAGGCGGCCGCACCGAAGGGCGACCGACCCCCGCAGGCGGCGGGCGTGCAGGTGCTCAATCCGCGCGGCCGCGTCCCGATGAGCCTCCTGGTGGACGACTCCACGGCCCTCGTCAACCTCGCGCACTTCTGCATCCCGCAGTTCGCGCACGTCAATCCGAAGCAGTTCACGCAGGACTGGCGGAAGCTCCCGCGCGAGATCCCCGACGCGTTCGTCCGTAAGTTCGCGGGCTGGTGCCGCGAAAACGGGGTGAAGGGCAAGTACAGCATGATCCCCTATCCCGCCTGCGTCGGGTGGATCGACCGCGAGATCCCCGGCTGGACGCGGAAGGAGCTCGACGAAAGCCTTCAGGTCGTCCGGGAGTTCATCGCCCCGGACTGGGACCTCACCCCGGAGATGGTCACCCACACGCGGATGATCGACACGAAGACCGGGAAGGCGCACGCCGACTACACGATCGAGCACATGGAGAACTGGTGGAGCAAGGGGAAGTCGGCCGACCAGCTGGCCGACTACTGCGCCTACGCGCTGCGCGCGGTGCGGGACGCGGGCCTCGAGTGCCAGGGCGTGACCTGCCCGGGCGGCTTCGGGGGGCAGTCGCTGCCCGCCTACTCCGAGGCGGTCCTGCAGGCCTGCCGCGACGTCTACAAGACCGAGATCCCCTTCTATCTGAAGAAGGTCCACACGGACCAGCGCAGCGTGGCCCCCGAGGTGCTCTGCGCCTCCGGCCTCGACGGCCCCGACCCAAAGTGCGTGATCTCGATCATCGGCTGCACGGGCGACTGGTTCGGCGGCTGGGACGGCCTCGAGGCCGGCTCGGTGGACAAGTTCATCACGGAAGACCTGAAGGGCGGCCGGCTCCCGCAGGTCATCGCCAAGGGCGAGCCGGCGGTGCTCGTCTGCCACTGGCCGGGCCTCTACTTCAACGGCGAGGAGGTGGGCTTCAAGATCTTCCAGGGGATCGTGAAGCGGCTCCAGGCGGCCTATGACAACCTGGTCTGGATGAAGTTCAGCGAGATCGGCCGCTACTGGGCCGCGAAGGAGCTCACGCGGATCGAGCAGGCGGGAAACCGGGTGACCTTCAGGGCCCCCTTCGCCGCCCCCGCCTTCACCGTCAAGGTCGCCGGCAAGGTTCCGACGCTGACGGCCCAGGACAAGCCCGTGGCCCTTCGCGAGGTCCAGGGCCTCCTCAAGCTGGAGAGCGGCACCTGGACCCGCGACGGCGACTCGGTGGCGGTCTGCTTCGACCTCCCCAAAGGCGAATCCCGCCTGGAGCTGGCGCCGTAGATGTCGGAAATCAGTCGGAGTGTTTTGTTCCCCAAAGAAGCGGCGTGTTGTATCCTCGCGCTCATCCTCGCGGGATGCGCGGGACATGAGCCGGCGGCCCCTGCGATCCTGGACGACACCGGAATCTATCACCTCCGGGTGGGAACCGGGCCGGAATGGGCGGAATTCGAGGGACTGATCCCCAGGGGCTCGCGCCTCGATCTCAAGTTCGCGGCCATCCCCAACGCCGCGGAAGCCACCCTCTTCATCCACCAGGAGGGCGTGCGGAACGAATGGCCCGTCCGGCTGAACGGCCGCCCCCTCGGCTTCCTCGCCAAGCAGGACTCTCCCCTGACCCTCGCCCTTCCCATCCCGGCCGGCGCGCTCGTCGCCGATGAGAACGTCCTTTCGATCCTGCCGGCGATGGAGCCCGAGGACATCCGCGTGGGCCCGGTCCGCCTCGACCCGCGCCCGCTCGACCAGGCCCTGGGCGACGCCACTCTCGACGTCCGCGTGTTCGACGCCCTCACCGAGGCCGGCCTCCCCTGCCGCCTCACCCTCGTGGACGACCGGAACTCGCTCGCGCCCCTCCTCCCCGACCCCGGACAGAAGCTCGCCGTCCGCCCCGGCGTGATCTACACCGGCGACGGCCACGCCCGCTTCTCGCTGGCCGCCGGTAAGTACATGCTGCATGCCACGCGCGGCTTCGAGTACTCGATCGACTCGAAGAAGCTCGCCCTCAAGGCCGGCGAGCGGCGCGCGATCGTCATGAAGCTCCGCCGCGAGGTCTCCACCCCCAACCTCGTAGCCTGCGACACGCACGTCCACACCCGCGAGCTGAGCGGGCACGGCGACTCCACCCTCGACGAACGCATGCTCACCCTCGCCGGCGAGGGGATCGAACTTCCCGTGGCCACCGAGCACAACCAGCACGCCGACTACGCGACCGCCGCGACCCGGACCGGGATGGCCCGCCACTTCACCCCCGTGGCCGGGAACGAAGTCACGACCGACTGGGGCCACTTCAATGTCTTCCCGGTGGACCGCGGCGCCGCCGTGCCCGACGCGAAGCAGGAAGACTGGACCGCCCTCATGAAGTCCGTCCGCGCCGTCCCCGGCGTGCGCGTGGCGATCCTCAACCATCCCCGCGGCCTGCACTCGAGGTTCATCCCGTTCGACGCGGTGAACTTCAACCCGGTCACCGGCGAGAACCGACGCGGCGGCGAGTTCACGTTCGACGCCCTTGAGCTCGTCAATTCCGGCGCCCACCGGTCCGACCCGATGCAGACCTACCGGGACTGGTTCGCGCTGCTCAACCACGGATACCGGATCGTCGGGGTGGGATCGAGCGACAGCCACGACGTGAACACCTCCATCGTTGGGCAGGGCCGCACCTACCTCGCCGTCCCCGACGCCGACCCGGCGGCCATCGACGTCGCCGCCGCATGCGAGAGCCTGGTCAAGGGCCGCTCGATGGTCAGCTGCGGCCTGCTCCCGACGGTGAAGGTCAATGACCGGGCCGGGCCGGGCGACCTGGCCTCCGTCGCGGGCGGGGATCTCGACGTGGCGATCAGCATCTTCGGCCCCTCGTGGGCGCAGCCCGACCACGTGGAGCTCTTCCTGAACAGTGTCAGGGTCCGGGAGGAGCAGATCCCGGTGGCCAGCGGCGGAGGCGAGAAGGTGAAGCTCTCCTGGAAGATCCTCCGCCCGCCGAACGACGCTCACCTGGTGGTGGTGGTGAGCGGACCGGGCGTCCGTGAACCCTGGTGGCCGATCGCGCGGCCCTACCAGCCCTCGTCGAAGACCTGGACGCCCCGCATGATCGGCTCGACGAACCCCGTCTGGATCGACGTGGACGGCGACGGCGTCTACACGCCGCCCCGGGAGCTCGCCCGGAAGCTCCTTGAGGGGATCGCCAACACCGCCCTGGCGATCGAGGCCCTGGCCCCCCACGACGATGCGGTGGCGGCGCAGGGGGCGAGCCTGCTCCACGCCGCGGGGCGGGACCTGGCGACCACGACCACGGCGGCCGCGCTGGAGCGGGCCCCCGCGCCCGTGCGGCGCGGCTTCGCGGCCTTCCTCGCGACGCTGGGCCCCCGCTGATCCTATTTTCCCGGGGGAGTCGCGTCGGCCTCGAGGTCGCCGAGGGTGAACTGGATCCCGTCGAGCCAGTGCCGGAGCATCGCGGGATTCCAGTAGGTCTCCGAGAAGTGGCCCAGGGCGGAGTAGAAGACGCGGCCCTTGCCGTACGTCTTGACCCAGGAAAGCCCGTAGTCGCCGTCCGTGCGGACGGGCTTCCCGTACTTCGTGACCTTCTCGACGTCTTTCATCTTTTCGTAGTCCACGCTGATCAGCACGCGGACCTTGTCGCGCGAGTAGGGCTCCTGCAGCTCGTAGAATTCGTCGGCGATGCGGAAGCCCTTCCCCTCGAAGGCGGCATTCACGGGGTGCTTCGGGTCGTCGATCTTCACGGCCGCCTCGAGGTACGGGAGCGCGCGGTACTTCCCCCCGATCATCTCGTGGTACTCCTTCCAGTCGTTGAGCCCGACCGTTGCGGCGTGGATGCCCACGAGCCCCTTGCCGCCGGCGACGAAATCCAGAAGGCTCTTCCGGAGCCGCGCCTCGCGCTCCTTGACCTTCGCCTTCTCGTCGGCGGAGAGCGCGTCGAACTCCTTCTTCGTGGCCGGCAGGAAGGGGTTGAATCCGTGCCAGTTGTTGACGAGGACCGCATCGAAGTCCTTCAGCTTCTCGGGTTCGAAGAACGATCCGTCGGCGGTGACGACGGCCTCGAAGGCGCCCGTCTTCTTCCCCAGGAGTTCCATCGTCTTCGAGCAGTAGGGCACCGGCGCGTGCCACGGATTGCTGCCCACGACGAGGAGTCTGCGCGGCCCCCTGGGCGCCGCGGACGCCTTCTCCGGGAGCGCGGCCTGGATCTTCGCGATCTCCTCTTCTGTGGGAAGTTTGACGATCGGGTCCTGTGGCATGACCGACAGGATGAGAGCGGCGACAGCGATGCGCATCGTCAGGCCGCGGCGGGCGCGGGGGGCTTCCTCTTGAAGAACGCCCTCGCGGCTGCGATGAGGGCGACGAACCCGACGAAACCCAGGATGAAGGTCAATTGGAGATCACGGCCGTAGCGGAGCTCGGCGTCGCTGACGCAGCGGTCGGGGCTCTGGGGATCGTACCAGACCTGGAGGGGTCCGCCCTGGCCGAGCGGGCCGGTCACGCGCCGCTCCTCGCCCTTGAGGGAGGCGCCGTTGACCGTGTAGGTATAGTCGACCCAGTGCTTCTCGGTCCTGTTCCGCCGGCCGCCCTTCGTCATCCAGGACTTCGTGACGCTGCCCTGGACGCTCGCGCCCTTCTCCCGGATGGCCATCCGCGAGCCCTCCATGGAGTACAGCACGAGGGCGGCGACCCCGCACCCCACGGCCGCGACGCCGTAGAGGATGGCTTTGGCGGGCATCCGGGGTTTCCTCGAAAGTTCAATAGAGTGTACGCGCCGGATCGCCGGATGGCTCGCCGAAGCGGCGAAAGCGGTTGCCTCCCCCGAAGCACCGGTGTACCTTGTGGACGCTCCATCGGTGAGGGGGCGTAGCTCAGTGGGAGAGCAACGGTTTTTTAAGCCGTGGGTCGTGGGTTCAATCCCCACCGCCCTCACCATAAAACGGAGTCCTATGACGATGTCCGTCATAGCGCACGGTCTGGCTCGTGGGGTTACCCCGGTCGAGATTCCTTGGTCATAGAGAGAGCTCGTGCCAGTGCCAAGAGCCTGCGTAGAATCATGGCCCTCAGGGATGACACACTAAAGTCCCGCTAGCCTTCCAACCCGCACCCCACCGCCCCATGCCAGCCGCGCGGCTACCCCGCCGGCGGGCCAGGCGATGCCGGGTGCTTACTTGAATTGAATCTCCGTCTTCGGCAGCAGCGCTTTGATTTTCGCCTGCGTCTCGGTCGTGAAGGGATCCTTTTCAGGGACGAGGCGCATCGACTTGAGGAAGGCAAAGTCTTTGAGCAATGGAAGGCGCTCGTCAGGGAACGGGGCCTTGAGTTCGAGATGCTCAAGCTGAGTGAGGCCTGCAACGGTCGTCAGTTCGGCATCGGTGAACTTCGCGGCGTTTGTCAGCGTCAGGCGTTTTAGCGTCGTGATGCCTTTGATCAGCGGGATGCATTCCGGCGTTTCAAAGCCCTCGCCGAGCTGCAGGTATTCGAGCGGGAGCTTCGTGATGCTTGCCAGTGCTTGCGGCGTGGCTTTGGACGCGCCGAGTTCGAGGCCTTTGAGCTTCGTGAGCTTCGCGAGGTTCGGCGCGCCTGCGTCGGTGAACCTGGCGTGGGCGAGGCTGATGTTTTCGAGAGTGGGCAGGTGCTCACAGAGCTGCTTCAAACCCTCGTCGTTGATGCTGCTGCCACGATGGCTGACTCGGGTGAGCTTTGTGAAGCCGTCGAATTTCGCATAGGCGTTGCCCGTGATGGCGGTGCCGACGAATGAGAAGCTCTCGAGATTCCTGAGGCCGGCGAGTTGCTCCATGCCCGCGTCGGTAAGCTTGCCGTTGTTAATGAAGCGCAGGATCTTGAGGTTCGTCAGCCTAGCGATGTGGGGCATCCAGTCGTCGTTGAACTTCGTGGAGATGATGTTCAGCGATTCGAGCGTCGTGATGTGGCCGAGGTGCTCGAAGAACGCCGCGTCATACGGGTCTTCCGTCCGGTGATCGTGCGGCCCCGCTCCGGGAACGGCGAGATCGACAAGTTTCAAGCTCTGGCCGTCCGCAGTCTTTTCGACTTTTCCTTTCGCGCCTTCGACGATCCGGGTGACGGCTTCGACGTGGGGGTCCCGTGCGAGGGCGGCGCTCGCGGCGAACAGCGGGACAAGGATGGCCAGAATCATTGCTCTCATCATTTCAAAAGGTACCTCTTGTGTTAGCCAGGGTTTACATCACTCGCGTCCGGTGAACTCTTCTTCTTTCGGCAAGGCATCCACTTTCCACTTCGCGGGGAAGAAGCGGACAATGCGCTTGGGGCGATAGCCTTCGAGCATCATGCTGCACTTCACCTTGATCTGCACGCCGCTGCTTCCGGGTTCGAGGGGCACCGTCCCGATGTGGAGAATGTTACCGCCTTTCCGGTCGTTGAGCGGATCATACGTCATGAGGCTTTCCCGGGCCACGGCGATGCCGCCTTTGGGGGCTTTCGGGTCATCCTCCGCGCCGGAGAACGGCCAGCCCTGCGGCTCTTCGTTGATGCCCTTCAGTTCATCAAACAGCCTGGAATCGACTCCTCCAAAGAAGGTGATGGTGACAATCTGCTTCGCGTCGTCCACAGCGGTGACCCAACCGGGCAGCCCACGCTCGCGGATGTGGTTACGATGGCGTTCGAGCTGATTCTCAGTCACTCGGGCGCGGGCGGATTCGTCAATCCACACGTCGGTGATGCGACCGGGGCCATAGAGCGTGGCCCAGGTGAGATTGAAAAGCACGGTCTGCCCTGGCTGCAGGGATTTACACTCATCGAAGCCATTGCCCCTCATCACGCGCGTACTGGTGAGGAGGTCGAAGATTCTCGCCTGGCCGACCTGCTTGCCGTTGTCTTGCAGCGTGGCTGTGAGCTTCTTCGTTTCGAGATTCACGGAGTCGATCTTCCAAAGCTGCTTCTGGCGAGCGTGGAAGGAAAAATCGTCTTCGATGCGGATGCAGCGGCGGAAGTCCCACTCCGGCGTCCTGCGGTTATGCGCCGTGTCCAACTGAGGCATCTTCTCGTCGGGAGGAGCGCGATAGAAGGAGCCGTGCAAGTGCGTGCCGAGCGGGATGTCCTGCAGCGCGGCGGGGGCGCCCTGATACCCAATGGCGCCGTACGGCAACATCGTCGCCAGGAGCGGCAGATCCCATAATGCACGATCCTGGCTATCGCTGCGATCGACGCGAATCTGGAAGCGGCGTTCCAGGTGATCCACGCCGATGAGCTCACCCGCGACCGCATGTGCCGAGCCTTCCGGCGGGAACTCGCCTTCGACAAGCTGGAACCAGTCCGGTTTGTCGGAAGGCTGCTTGTCCCTGGGGTTCCTGCGCTTCTCGTCTCCTTTCACCGGGCCATCGGCGTCGGTGCGGAACCTGGGTTTGTCCTGGGCCTGGAGAAGAGAAATAGTGAGGCACACCCCAACCATGAAACGCATGGGCATTCCTTTGATGAATGTCTGATTCAAGCGACAATCTGCGAGATCGGTTTCACGCTGTCCTGGAACTTGTCGGCTTTCACATCGACGCGTTGCAGCATCGTGAGCAGCAGGTTGCTGACGCGGGCGTCGCTGTCGATGGGCCGGGAACAAATCTTGTAGTGCTCGGTGGCGTTTGAGACATCGTATTTACCGATCTTGGGCAAATTGAAATCCACGTGCGTGCCGTGCTTGTAGCCCAGTGCTTTTCCGCCGGCAAGGATCGTGGGCAAATTAGCGTTGCCGTGACTGTGACCATACGCCATGCCGCTGCCCCAGAGGACCTGCGTCGTGTCGAGCAGCGTATTGTCTTCCTCCTTGTGTTCTTTGAGCTGATCGAGGAAGTAGCTGAGCTGGTCGATCAGGAAAGTATCGGTCTGCGTGAGGCGGCGGAGTTGCTCCGGGTCGCCGTTGTGATGCGAGAGGCCGTGGCGCGATTGCAAAATGCCGATGTCGGGAATGCCGCTGGCGTTGCCTTCACCACCGATGCCGCAGGTGATCACGCGAGTGCTGTCGGTGCGCAGAGCCATGACCATGAGATCATAGAAAAGGCGGTAGTACGCGCCGGCTTCGGCCATGCTGAGCTTTCGCTGAAGGCGCGCGGCGTCCGTGGCCGGCACGACGGGCTTCGGCACGTTCAGCCATTCGTCGGCGCGACGCGTGCGCTCCTCTACCTGACGCACGGCCGTCAGATATTCGTCGAGCTTGCTTCGATCCTCGCTCCCGAGCCTGCCCTTCACGCGCTTCGCATCATCGGCCACAAGATCGAGAATGCTTCCGCGCCGGCTCAGGCGGCGGCGGATGGTCTCCTTGCCGTCCTTTTCAACACCGAAGAGCATGTTGAAAATCTGCTGGGTGTTTCGCTCTGCGGGAATCTGGATTCCGTCCTTTGACCACGCCAGCGACTGGCCCTCGATGGCCAATTCGAGCGATGGAAAGCGCGTCGCCGCACCGATCGTCTCCGCGATGAGCTGATCAGCGGAAACGGTATTGCGGAAGGCCCCGCCATCGCCGGGAACGTTCGCGCCCGTGAGCCAGACTTTCTCGCAGTTGTGATGTTTGCCGAGCACCAGGGGATGATGCAGCCCGCTGAGGGGCGTGATGTCGGCGCGATGCCTTTCGAGAGCCTGAAGCGGTTTCGTGAACTGGTAGTCCGGACCGGCTTTCTCGATTTGCCAGGTCAGCGTGTTCACGCCATTCGGGATGTACAGAAACACGCTTCGCTTCGGCTTCGACGGCCCTGAAACCCCAGCCATGCAGTTCAGCGCCGGCAGCGCGATGGTGGCGCCGATCCCCCGGAGCATTTGGCGGCGGCTCATCTGCCCGTTGTTGCGATTGAGGTTGCTCATGATGTTTAGATGCTCCGGTCAGCGTTTCTGAAACAGGTCCGAGCAAACGAACGATTCGATGATGTCCTTCAGGCGATAGTCCTTGGCCTTTGCCGCGGCGGCGATGGCCTTCAAATCATCACGGTCACCGAAAGAGGTCGTGCGGCGCAGGCCATAGGTCGCAAGCTTCTCCGTGAAGGTGAGCGTGAACGCGTCGAGATCGCTGAGCAGCAGCTTCTTGAATTCGTCCGCGTTCTGATAGCCGCGGCCGTCCGGGAGCTTGCCGGAGGAATCGACCGTCGGATTCGTGCCTTTGCCATCGGTCACTTCCTCGGTGCGCCAGCGGCCAATGGCGTCGTAGTTTTCAAACGCGAGCCCCATCGGATCAATCTTCGCGTGGCAGGCGGCGCAGCTGGGATTCCTGATGTGGGCTTCGAGTTTCATGCGCAACGTTGCCTTCTGCGAATCGACCCCCGTCGTCGGGAGCGGGTCAACATTCGCCGGAGGCGGAGGCGGCGTCCGGCCGAAGATCGCTTCGTTGACCCAGACGCCGCGATGCACCGGCCGATGCCTCACTCCGTCCGACGTCAGCGACAAAATGGAGGCCTGAGTGAGCAGGCCCCCGCGATGACTCCCCGCGGGCAACGACACCCGTTGAAACTCATCGCCCGAGAGCGTCACATCCGAAAGCCCGTAGAAGTGTGCGAGCATCGGATTCATCACGCTCCAGTCCGAGTGAAGGAATTCGCGCAGTGTCAGGCCGCTGTTCAACACCTCGCGGAAGAACAATCTCGTCTCTGCAATCATACAGTTCTCGAGCGCCTTGTCATAGGCGGGATACAGCTTCTTGTCCGGCTGGAACATGCCGACTTTGCGCAAACGCAGCCATTGCGTGGCAAACGAATCCGTGAATCGCGACGAACGCGCATCGGCCAGCAGCCGCACCACTTGCCTCGACAGCTCCGCCTTGTTGCGCAGCTTCCCTTGTTCGGCGAGCGCGACCAGTTCCGCGTCGGGCATGGTGTCCCACAGGAAATAGGACAAACGCGACGCGATCTCCCCATCATTGAGTGCGACGCGATTCGCGTTTTCGTCGCCCTCAGCGATAAAGACAAAACTCTTCGAGCAAAGAATCGCCAGCATCCCGACCTTCACGGCATCGCGAAACTTCTCCTTCGCCGCGAGTTCCTTCCTGACGATGCCGACAAAGCCATCCACCTCTTCGGCGCTGACAGGCCGGCGAAACGCCCGCCGCGCCAACTGTGCGAGGCCATCCCGCACCTGCTCCAGGTTGCCGTCATCGCGCGGCATGTAGTCATCGCGCAGCTTCCTTTCATCGTCGGTCACAATAGGTCCCCGCCACGCGATCGAATCCAGGATCAGAAAGGGGTACCGCGGCTTTCCCTGTTCGTCCGTCAGTTTCATCTGCCACGGAATGCGACCCATTTTCGTGCTGATGAATGGAACGTTGCCGTGACGGTTGGAGGGCGGGGTATTTGAAGGTCCCGGCACGTCGTTATAAACTTCGATGGTCGGGCGTCCCTTCGGCAAATGCGCGCGGAAAGTCACGGTGATCGGCTGTTCCTCCGGAGCCACGATGTCCTGTTCGAACAAGATGCGATCGAGTTTTGCCTCATAGACCTTCAGATG
>JAHFOZ010000472.1:1386-4084 GCA_023261405.1 Planctomycetota bacterium | reverse complement strand
GATGGAAACGTGTCGTCCAATCCCCCGAACACGATCAGGCGTTCATTCACGGAATCGTAAATCAAAGAATGACGTTCCCGGTGCGAAGGCCTCGGTCCCGAAGTGGCCAGGGCGGACCAGGAGGTCGGTCCACCGCCGGGAGGGAGGGCCAGCGTCCAGCACCCGTTCGAATTCACGGAGCCGTCCCAGAAGAGGTCGTTGTCGATTCCTCCGAACACGATCATGCGGGCACCCACGGAATCGTAGACCGCGGCGTGATTCTCCCGGGGAGGCGGTGGGGCGGACCCGAAGGCCGTGAGCAGGGACCATGTGGCCCCTGCCCCGGATGGCAGGGAGAGGGCCCAGGTGTCGTTGAGGGTTTGTCCCCCGTTATTGCCCCCGAACACGATCATCCGCTGGTTGGGAGGGTCGTACACCGCCGTGTGGCCGAATCGCGGCGCAGGGGCTGAGAAGGATATCGACCCGGGCAGCAGCAACTCCCAGTACGGAACCGGTGAGAGGTTGAGGGCCCAGACCTCGTTCTCCCCCGGCACCGGGCTGCCCCCGAACACGATCATCCGGTTGTTGAGGTTGTCCAGGATCGCCGTGCAGCCCACGCGAGGCGAGGGGGCCGGGGGGCCGGCCGCGGGGCTCAGGTCGGTCCACCCACCGCCGCCGGCCAGCGGGAGGGCCAACACATCGTTCTGCAGGCCATTCCCGTCGAAGCCGGCGAACATCATCATGCGCTGCGGTGCGGCGGGGTCATAAACCGCGGCGTGCAGCATCCGTGCGGAAGGGGAGGAGGGCAGGATCGTCCAGGCCACGCTCTTGGTGGTGGCATTGGCGATCCCCTCATACGCGCTATACCCACCCGCGTTCCACGAGCGGATACGAAAGTAGTATTTCGTGGACGGCGCCAGGCCCCGGCTCACGCAGCTCGTGGCGTCGGCGGCCGGGAAGACGACCTCGGTCCAGGACGCCCCGTTGGTGCTCCGCTCTACGCGAAACCCATCCTCGTTGGAGGATGCATCGATCCACCCGAGCTGGATGGAGCCGCTGGTGAGGGCCGCAGCCGTCAGGGAGGCCGGAGCGGCGGGGAGGTCGACGGAGTCCGAGGATGAACGGTGGCGGATGCAACTGCTGCACCCCGAGAAGGATGCCATTGCGGACAGGGCAATCACCCAACGGAGCCGCACAGGCAACCTCGGACCTCCCGCTAAAACCCTTCCCGACCCGTCTTTGCATTCTACCCCGGATCGGTCCGGGCGCAAGGGCCCAGCAACATGCCCATCTTGCGCCTCCTTCAACGGCCTGGGGAAAGCAAGCCCCACGCCAAGCTGTGAAGGCCCCGGTTTCGTAAGAAGCGGGGGCGTGCCCCACGCGATTGTCGGCAGGGGCACAGGATTGCGCCTGCCGCACGAGTTCCGACGCTAAGTCCGGCTGGAGCCGGGATGGCACGCCCCTTGCTCTCCCAGCGGTCGTGAAGGAGGCACCCCGTGGTTGAAAACAAGAGCGCGCTGATCTGCGAGAACGATCCCGTCCAGTTGAAGGTCCTCCGCGCGGTCTTCGACAGGGCGGGGTACCGCACCACCGGGGCCCGCAGCCCCGCCGAGGCCCTCCGGCACCTGGAAGACAGGGCCGCGGACCTGATCGTCTCCGACGTCCTCCTGGACGAGGGGAACGCCTTCGATCTCCTGGGGGGCGCCCGGCGGATCGGGCGGGATGCCCCGATGATCATGATCTCCGCCTTCGCCACGGAGACCCTGAGGGCCCGCGCCATCAGCGAAGGAGTGGATTCCGTCCTCGAGAAATCCCCGGGACACCACGAACTCATGGTGCGTGCGGGCCAGCTGGTGCGCCGTCCGCGGCGGCAGGCTCGTGGAGCTCGTGTGTTGCTGGTCGAGGATCAGGAAGCGGTCGGGACCCTCCTCCTGGCGGGGCTGGCGAAAGCGGGGTTCCGGACGAGCGTGGCGCGGGATGCCCGCGCGGCCCGTGCCGCCGTGTCCGGGGGAGACGGTCCCGTGGACATGGCTCTCGTGGACCTCGGCTTCCCCGGGGCGGCCGACCTCATCCGCGAACTCAGGGGGGTAGTCCCCGGTCTCTACGTCGCGGCCCTCGAGGGCGCGGGGAATCCCGCGTCCATCCGGGCCGCCTACCGCGCGGGCGCCACGACGATCTTCGGCCGGCCCCTCCGCGCGGACCCTGTCGCCGAAACCCTCACGCGCGCCGTGGACCAGGCCCGCGAGGCGCGGAGAGTCGCGGAGGTCCAGGCGGGTGAGCCGCGCTTGACCCGGGCGGCGCATGCCGTCGGCGCCTGGTTCGTGGGCGGCCGGCGCAAAGTCCTCCATCGGACGTTCCTGGCTGCGGCCGGCATCCTGGCCGGGGTCGTGACGGCTTCCCTGTTCGACCAGGCCCTCCGGATCGTCGATCGTTCCTCCGAGAGGGCGGATCGCGCCCTCCAGGTCATGGAGGCCCGCCTGATGGCCCCGTACGGGGGCCAGCAGGTCGCACGCCCGTTGAGCCCTACGATGCGACCTTCACTTCCCCCCATGGCTCCCGCGAATGACCGCATGAGGGAAGCGGGGCTCGTCGATCCCCTGGACCTGCTGGGAGACGACCTGATGCATCCGAGGACAAGGGCCCTGACGGAGCCTTCGTGGAACCGGGGGGCCGGCGGCTTCATGGGAACGGAAGGGAGGCGGTGATGGGGTCGCCCCTG
>JAHFOZ010000472.1:0-1376 GCA_023261405.1 Planctomycetota bacterium | reverse complement strand
CTTGACAGGGACTCCCGGTGTTGAAAGGATGATTCCCATGTCCGCGATCGATCCGCAGATCATCAAGGAATTGCGGGAGCTGCAGTCCGGCGGCACGTCGGACTTCCTGGCCGAACTGATCGACCTCTTTCTTCGCGATCTGGCACTCCACCTCGAGAACATGCGGAAAGGCCTGGCGGCGAAGGATGGGGCCCTGCTCCTGCGGACGTCGCACACGGTGAAGGGGAGTTCCGGGAACCTGGGAGCCAGGGGCCTGTCGGCCATCGCCGCGCGGCTGCACGCCGCGGTGCAGGCCCAGGACTGGGCCGCGGCTGCGACCCTCGTGGCGGAGGTCGAGAGGGAGGCGGGCGCGGTCGATTCCGAACTCAAGGCCGAGAAGGATCGTCCAGGAATTGCGCCCTCGGGTCAATGACGGTTGTATCGCCCGGGGATCAACCGACCTGGTCCGGCCCGCTCAGCAGCGTCCTCACCCGTTCCGCAAGCCCCCCGGGTGTGAACGGCTTCTCCATGAAGGCGGCCCCGGGGGGCAGCAGCTCCTGGGCGGCGTCGTCCTCCTGAGAATATCCGGACATGAAGAGGACCCGGAGTCCGGGACGGAGCGCGCGGATGGCGGTGGCCGCCGCCGGGCCGCTCGTGCCCGGGAGGGTCAGGTCGCTGAGCAGGAGATGGATCGCCCCTGGATGGGTCCGGGCCAGGGCCTCTGCCGAGGGGCCGTCGCACGCCATCAGTACATCGAACCCCTGGTCCTTGAGGGCGGTCTCGACCAGGAGGCGCACGCTCGGGTCATCCTCGATGCAGAGCACCGTTGGTCGTGCGCCTCCCGGGGCGTTTCCCGCGTCCGGCGCGAGGGCCTCCCCGGGCTTGCCTTCGAGCGGAAGGAAGACCTGGAAGATGGGGCCGCCTTGCGGGTCCGTGAACATCCGGAACTGGCCGCCGCAGGGCTCCAGGAGGGCGCGGGGGATCGAGGTCCCCATGCGCGTCGTTTCCCCGCTCTTCAACTCCGCGCACGAGGGCCTGGCGAGGTGCAGGAGGGACTCGGGCACCCGGTCTTTCCCCGCGCCGGTGACGGAGACGAGGACATAGCGCCCCGGTCGCAGAAGGGGCTCCTCCAGGCAGAAGGCGGCGTCCAGCGTCACGAGCGCGCTGGCCACCCACAGCCTGCCTCCCCAGGGCCTGGAGTCCCGCGCCAGGATGGCCAGGCTGAGCATCACCTGCTGAACCTGGAGCGGTTCAACGCGGACGAGGGCCGGTTCGCGGGCGAGATTCATCGTCAGCCCGGCGTCAGCGCCGATCACCTTCTCGAGCGTGTCTTTCATGCCGGCGATGAGGAGATTCAAGTCGCGGCGTTCCAGGGCTGCAGGTTCGTGACAGTGAAT
>JAHFOZ010000471.1 GCA_023261405.1 Planctomycetota bacterium | reverse complement strand
TCCTCCAGTCGATCTTCCAGAATGCGCCGGACGTGCTCGGTCTCTCCACTCACCAAGAGGCTGATAAGGGCTTCGTAGAAACCCACCAAGCTCCGAAGTCTCGTGCGTCTGCTCATCAGATTCGGAACTCCTTTCTTGAGAAGCTCTGCCCGAGCATTGGCCGAGTCCTCACAGAGTCCGCGCGGATGACTACCGTCTATGTGCTCTCCGCGAAGAAATCGGAGCCCCGGAGGGCGGCGAAAAATTCGCCGCCTCATGCCAGTCGATGTCGTCCACCCGAAGGGAGAGGGCTTCCCCCAGCCGGATCGCGGTGTCCAGGATGACCCGCGCCACATCGGCGAGGATCACGGGCAGATGGGTGAGGAGTTTCATGACCTCCTCGTTGTTCAACGGCCGCTTCTTCAGTTTCGTGTCCTTGAGGGTCTTCACCCCTTCGCAGGGATTCGTCCGGCAGGCGCCCTTGCCCACGGCCCAGTTGAAGAGCGTGGAGAGCTCCCGGATGTCGCGGTTCACCGTGTTCGCCCGGACCTTCTTCTCCACCTTGACGAGTTCCCCGTCCTTCATCTCCTTCCGCTTGATCACCATCTCGGAGCGCCGCCTCTGGTAGGCGACGATGTCGTCGTACGTGATGGCGTCGAGCGTTGCTCCGGAGGACCGTGTGTTCTTGAGAAATTCCCCGAAGCGATCGAAGAGCTTCTTCGTGTACTTCCGGGTCGTCGTGGCGTGGTGAAGGTCCTCGTACTCGGTCTCGAAGAGCTCAACCGAGCGCTCCCAGGTCATCTCGGTCGAAAGCCGGACATTCCAGCGTCCCCCGACGTGGGACGCCTCAAGCTCCCGCCGGATGCGCTCGGCCACCTTCCTTTCCTGGGTGTGGAGCGCCCGGCGCTCCCGACGGCCCTTCTGGACGATGACGACCGAGTACCACTTGTTCCGACACCAGAGGGTAACTCCCATGGGACGCCTCCTTCAGCACCAGGGAGGCCCCCGGACGTGGCTCTCTGCCACGCGGCTACCACTTCGCTGACCCTCTGATTCCCTGCCACCCCGTAACCCCTTGGGGGATGGTGGGCCGTAGAGGACTTGAACCTCTGACCTCCTGCGTGTCGAGCAGGCGCTCTAGCCAACTGAGCTAACGGCCCCCGTTCGCACCTCTCTCCCTTCGGGGGCGGCCGACGCTTCGGAGGGCAAGCCCCCTCGGGCGGGAGAGATGCCGTGAGGTGACCGCCAGTCTACCGAAGGTCCCCCGGCAGTCAAGGGGATTCCCGAGCACGCACTGCAGCGTGGACAAGTCGGGGCGCTCCCCTATAATGCTCCCCATGGCCGCGCCCGGCGAACTGCCTTCCGAGGAGCGCGTCCGCGAGCTCACCGCGGATCCGAAACTCAGCGCCGAGGACGCCAACCGCTACGGCGACCTCTTCGTCGAGGCGGGCAAGTTTCCCGTCGCCATGATGTTCTTCGACCGCTCCCGGGATGCCGGACGGCTCGGCCGCGTCAAGAAGCACGCGGTGGAGATGGGCGACGCGTTTCTCCTCCATTCCATCACCCGGCTCGCCCCCGACCTCGTGACCCCCGCCGAGTGGAAGGAAGCCGGCGACCGCGCCATGGGCGAAGGCAAGTTCCTCTTCGCGCGCGACTGCTATGACAAGGCCGGCGAGATGGAGAAGGCCCACGCCGCCCGCGAGGCCTGGCTCAAGATCTTCCCCCCTCCGAAGTAACGGTTCGGCTGCCGGTCTGCGGAACAACCGGGGGAATCAACGCTCAGTTCCGCGGGACGACCAGACCCCGGCAGGCCCGCTCCAGCGCCGCCTCCTCCGCCTTGATCGCCGCCGCGTCCCCCGTCCAGGCCAGGACGACGATCCCCTGCGGCGTGGCCACGGCGTAGCGGAGTTCCCCCCGCTTCGCGCCCTCCTTCGCGCCCCCGATGGGAGCCGCTGCGGAGGGTGAACCCTCTCTCGTGTACGTCCGCGTCACCTGGACCGCCGGATGGCCGCAGCAAAACGCCTGCAGCCTCCGGGTCACCGTCACGTCCCTCGCGCCGCGGCCCTCCAGGTCCGTCTGCACCCCGCGGAGCCACGCGTCCCACGAGGCCGTCGATTCGGCCTGAAAGCCGGCCGGTAGAGGGACCCGCTCCAACGTGAACCGCGCGTCCGGATCCCCCTCCCGCGACATCTCAACCCACACGCCGCCCGCCCCGCCCTCCCGCACCGCCCACCCAGGCGGGACCGGGAGGGAGAGCCCGCGCTTCGCGTCCTCGTAGACCTCGGGTGCGGGCGGACGCGCCGCCACGATCTCCTCCGCCTTCCGCGGACCCGCCCGGTCGAGCAGGAAGTTCACCAGCATGTTCTGCAGCGCGTAATCGCCCTGCTGCGTCGCCTGCTTCTTGAAATGCGAAAGCACGTGAAGCACCTTGCCGGGCCGCGGCGCCTGCGCCGACTTCTCCGGCGAGAACACCACCGCCACCGCCGGGTGCCGCCCGAGCTCCCCGCTCTCCACCAGCGTCTCCACCGCCTGCGGCTTGTCCACCCGGATGAGGTACGAGCTCCCGTCGATCTCCCAGCGGAACTTCCGCGCCGCCACCGGGCCCCCCGCCCGGGCGCCCTCGTAGAAGACCTCCTCGAGCAGCGGGTGACGCTCCCCGCCCGCCTTCGGCCGGATGTTCACCGCGCGCGGCCCCACCGGGCCCCCGTTCCGCACGTACCCCGGCAGCGCCTGCTCCACCAGCGAGAGCCCCCAGTCGCTTGTGAAGAGGTAGCCCCCCTGCCTCACGAACTCCGCGATCTTCTCCACCGACTTCCCCGAGCCCTGCACCGACTCCAGCTGCCGGCGCAGCTCCCCAAGCTCCGACGAGACCTGAAGGAGCTCGAGGCCCGCGACCTGGGCCACGCGCTGATCCCTCGTCGCCTCCAGCCGCTTGCGGAGCTGCTTCTGACGCTCCTCCAGCGTCACGATGTCCCGCTCCAGCGCCTTCGTGTCGAGCGGCTTCATCGCGTAGGTCGCGTACGTGTTGTGGCAGTTCACCAGGAGCGCCAGGCACCCCTTGAGATCGTGCTTGGGGAGTTTCTCCGGCGACACCGCCGTGTACGGGATCCTGAGCCGCTCCAGAACCTGCTCCACCTTGTCGTAGCAGCCCGTCACCACCACGATCTGCCTCTCCGTGCCGCCCCGCAGCTTCCCCAGCTCCCCCGCCCGGCGCCTCTGGATCGCCGCCGTGGGGTCCCTCTCCACTTCCGCATCCGACACCCGGGCCGTCGCGCCGGCCCCGACCACGGTCTCCGCGGGTGTCGGCGCCTTCGCCTCGACCTTCTCGATCACGGGCTTCGGGATGGGCGCGGGCTTCGCCGGCTCGGACTCTGGCGAAACGGGCTCCGCCGGCGGGAGCTCGGGCGCGGTCTCGGCCGGCTTCGGGATGTCGACGGCCTTGCCCTGCTCGCCCGCGTCCCCGCGCCACAGCCGGGCCCAGACGAGCCCCTCCTCCTCCGGCCGCGCCTGCAGGATGAACGACATCAGGACCGCCGCCACGAGGAGGTGCGCCGTCCCCGCGATGCACCAGGAGATGACCCGCCAGAGGAATATCGCCACGACGCCAAGGGTCGGCGCGCGGCGACGGCCGTAGAAGCGCTCGTAGGACTGCGGGACGGTGGCCAGGACGCCGCGGAGGACCACCACCGGATCCGAGCGGGCGGGCGTCTCGTCGATCGTGGTCCAGGTCATGCGGGCATCCACCCCCTATTATGACGCCGCCGGGACCGCTAACTGTTGACGAGCTCGCCCGCGCGCTTCGCCGCACGCATCACGGTCTTGATCAGCGTGACCCGCAGCCCGCCCGACTCCAGTTCGAGGAGGCCGTCGATCGTGCAGCCGGCGGGAGTGGTCACCATGTCCTTGAGCTTCGCCGGGTGCTCCCGCGTCTCGAGCACCATCTTGGCGGCCCCCAGCATCGTCTGGGCCGCCAGCTCGGTGGCGATCTCGCGCGGCAGCCCCGCGGCCACGCCGCCCTCCGCGATCGATTCCAGGGCCACGTACATGAACGCCGGCCCGCTCGCCGAGAGACCCGTGACCGCGTCCATGTACTTCTCGTCCAGGAC
>JAHFOZ010000052.1:10753-16468 GCA_023261405.1 Planctomycetota bacterium | reverse complement strand
CCCGCACGCTGGGCTGGAGTCGGATCACGTCGGGCACGAACGGCGGCTGGGCCGAGAAAGCCGCGGCCGACGGCTACGTCTTCAAGGACTCCGACTGGGCCGAGCTCGTGAGGATGCACCCGGGGCTGGCGGAGAAGTCGAACGTGCAGTGCGAGAGCTGCCACGGCCCCGGCAGCGAGCACGCGGGCGACTCCACGGCCATCCGGAAGAGCTACGACGCCGCCGTCTGCGGGCGCTGCCACAGCCGCAAGCAGGACCTTTGGGAGGCGGGCGCCCACGGGAGGCCGCCCATCACCTCGCCCAGCGGCAGCGCGAGCTGCAACGGCTGCCACACGGCGCAGGGCTACGTGGTCGAGATGCGCGCCCAGGAGGGCGCCGATCCGCACGCCGCGCTCTTCGCCGTGGCCAACGTGAACCGCCCCGTGATCCCCTACGAGGACCGGCGCGGGACCACCTGCCAGGCCTGCCATGAGCCGCACAAGAAGACGGCGAAGATGGGCGCCACGGGCGTCGATCCCCAGCTCCGCGCCTTCGGCAACGTCCGCCTCTTCAACGGCGTGACCGTGAACGCCGGCGAGGCGGCCGCCTGCTACACCTGCCACCAGAGCCGCACGGATACGACGAACCGGATCGAGACCGGCAAGCAGATGGACCTGCGCCGCGCGCCCCACGACAGCACCGCGGCCGAGATGCTCTCCGGCACGAACGGGATCCACTTCAAGGCGAACGGGGTGGAGTTCCTCGCCGACTGGATCTACAACAATTCTCCGCACGGCCTCTACGACCGCTTTGTCAAGACGCCGGGCGCGCCGAACCGGCAGTGCCTCGCCTGCCACGTGGACGCGCAGCCGCTCCCGGGCGAGCCCGGGTATGGGGCCCTGGGCGGCCATTCCTTCGCCGTGAAGCAGGGCGACGGGGGCACCCTGGCAGCCAACACCGACCCCACCTACACCGGGGCCGCCACCGACCCCGCGAATAACCGCTTCTCGGTGGCCACCGGGAAGAGCTTCCTCAAGAGAGTCTACAACGGGGACACGCTCGACCTGGACGGCGTTCCCTACGAGGTCGAGCGCACGGACGGGGCGCTGAAAGTCATCCTGAAGACCCCGCCGCCGGTGGCGTTCACGACGTGGAGCCTCACGAGCGTGCCCAAGTACAACGTGGCCGCGTGCGCCCAGTGCCATCCGCCCGCCGCGGACTTCGAGTTCGTGGCCCGTCGGAACTACGACGGCGTCAACGGCACGCAGTCCAACCAGCTTGAGATCCAGGGCTTGCTGGCTGCCGTGAAGGGCGCGATCGAGGCGAAGCTCTCCACCCCGGGTTCCCTCACCTATGTCGGGGGCGCGGCCGAGTTGAGCCCTTCGGGCGGTCGCATCAAGTACAAGGTCACCTCGACCGGGAAGAGCTGGACCTTCTACGGCCCCACCGTTCCCGCCAGCGAGATGCCGAGCCCCACCGTGGTGAACTGGGGCACCCTGAGCGCCGCGGAGAAGGCGGCCTGGCAGGCCCTCTACGAGGCGGGCTACAACTACATGTTCGTGACGAACGACAAGAGCAACGGGATCCACAACACGGGCTACGCGGTGAACCTCCTGCAGTCGTCGTACCGGGCGGTGACGGGGGCGTCGATCGGATCCCCGTTCGCGCCTTACTAGAAAGGAGCAATCCATGCTCGAGAAGATCCTGGTCCCCCTGGACGGGTCTCCCACGGCCGAGGCGGTGCTTCCGCACGTGGGACGCCTCCTCCGGCGCGTGGACGCCGAGGTGATCCTGCTCCAGTCCGCCAATCCGATCCCCTCCGCGGACACCTACGTCCCGGTGGCGGAGGCCGCGCTGGCCGCTGCGCGTGAGTATCTGCTCGGCATTCAGCAGCGACTGGAGGGCCGCGGCGTGAAGGTCCGGATCATCACCCGGCTCGGGAGCGCCGCCGACGTGATCGCCGAGGTGGCCCGGCAGGAAGGCGTGGGGGCCGTGGCCATCGCCACGCACGGGAGGTCGGGCGTGGCGCGCCTGCTGCTGGGCAGCGTGGCGGAGCACGTGCTCCGCACGAGCCCCGTGCCGGTCCTCGCGGTCCGGCCCTTCTGGTCCTACGAGCTCGCCCAACCCGTGCGCGTCGAGGACGCGCCCGTGCGGAACATCCTCGTCCCGCTGGACGGCACTCTTGCAATCCTCCCCGAGGCCGCGCGTTTCGCGCGCTTCTTCGGCGCGCGGGTCGTGCTGCTCCACGTGGTCGACCCGAACCTCGGCCTCACGCCGCGGGTGCGGGCCGGGCAGGGGCTCGCGGATGTCGCGGAGCGCTTCGCCGACACCGACCTGGCCAAGGCGGAGCTTGCCGAGCAGGCCGCCTGGTTCCGCAATGAGGGGGTCGAGGTGACGACGATCGTGGACGTCGGGAATCCGGCCAGGGTGATCGTGGACAGCTGCCGCTTCCACGAGATCGACCTGATCGCGATGGCGACGCACGGGCGGACGGGCCTGTCGCGGCTGGTCATGGGCAGCGTGACCGAGAGCGTCCTGCGGGAGTCCAAGGTGCCGCTCGTGGTGGTGCGCAGCGGGCACGCGGCCCCGAAGGAAGGGGACAAGGTGTCCGCGGCGAAGGAGGGCCATTGAGATTCGTGGCCGGAGTCTTGGCCTGCTCCGTGGTCGGGTTCGTGGCGCTGACGGCGGAGCGCAGGGACATCGAGGCGGGGGCCTGCCCGCGTCCGGAGGACGCGGCCTACCAGGGTTCGAAGTCCTGCCAGAAGTGCCACTTCAAGGAGTACACGAGCTGGCAGAAGACGGCGATGGCGCAGGCCCTGAAGACCCTGAAGCCGGGCGAGAAGGTGGAGGCCAAGAAGAAGGCGAACCTGGACCCGGCAAAGGACTATTCAAGGGACGGCAAGTGCGTCGCCTGCCACAGCACCGGCTACGGGAAGCCGGGAGGCTACCCCGCCCTGGTCGAGGGCAAGGAGTGGACGGCCGAGGAGAAGACCCGGGCCCCCCTGCTGGAGGGCGTGGGCTGCGAGAGCTGCCACGGCCCCGGCGAGAAGACCTCGCCCTACAAGAAGGACAACAAGGAGTACAAGTGGGCGGACCTCGCGAAGCTGGGGGCCGTGCACCCGGAAGAGAAGAGCTGCGCAACCTGCCATTCCAAGGAAGGTCCGACGTACAAGGAGTTCAAGTTCGCGGAGAAGATCGGGAAGGACACCCACGAGATCCTGAAGCTGAAGGCGAACCACGCCTGCGACCACGCCCACGCCGAGGGGAAGTAGCGTGAGTGAGGACGGCCTGTTCTCGGGTGATGCCGAGAACGTCATCCGATGGGTCTCCACGGGGGGCCTGGCGCTGGGCCTGGCTTCCGCGGCCGTGATCGTCACCGTGCTCGCCCGGAAGCCCCCGTGGCGGCTCACGCCGCCGGCCAAGTGGATGCTCCTCGTGGGGTTCTTCGTGCTCCCTTCGATGACGATGCTGGCCGGGAACGTCGTGGGGTTCCACAAGACCCGGCAGTCCTGCACTCAATGTCACACCATGGACCCCTGGGTGGCCGACATGAAGGACCCCGGGAGCAGCACCCTCGCGGCGGCGCACTACAAGAACCGCCTCATCAACGAGGACCAGTGCTACACCTGCCACTCGGGGTACGGGCTCGCGGGGAACGTGCAGGCCAAGATCGGCGGCGTCTCCCATGTGCTTCACTACTACATCACCGGAGTGCCGGACGAAATCCGGATCAAGAAGCCCTTTCCGTCCTCGACCTGCCTCCACTGCCACTCCGAGGCGGCCGGCTACCTCAAGATCGAGCAGCACGTGGATGCTGAGATGAAGCCGAAGATCCTCTCCGGCGAACTCTCCTGTTTCGAATGCCACGCGGCCCCGCATCCGAAGAGGAAGAGGCCATGACCGATCCGTCCCCCGACCGCAGCGCATGGTCGTTGCGGCTCCTCTCGGCGGCCTGCATCCTGGCGCTCGCGGGTATCGCCGTGAGCGTCCTCCACTTCCTCTGGCCCATCCCCCTCATGTTCGCCCTCTTCATGTCGGTGGGACAGGGGGCGTTCGGACTGGCGATGCTGCTCTACCTCGGGGTGATCTTCATCGATCTGCGCCGCTCCAGGGTCTTGTAGGAGGACCTGTGTTGGTCCGATGGGGGGCGGGATTCCTGGTCACATGGATGGCGGCCGCGGCCCAGGAGCCGCAAAGCTGCGTGAAGTGCCACGAGAAGGAGCACCGGGCGGAGGCCGGCTCCCCTCATGACCGGGTGGCCACCTGCACGGACTGTCACGGGGGGAACCCCCGCGCCCCGGAGAAGGAGGCCTCCCATGGTGGATTCACGGGGAAGATCGCCCGAGCGGCCGTCCCCGCGCTCTGCGCCCGCTGCCATTCCGAGCCCCGGCGCATGAACCCCTCCGGCCTGCCCACCGACCAGCATGCCCAATACCTCACGTCCAAACACGCCGAGGCGGTCGCGCGCGGGAACCTGAAGGCCGCCGTCTGCACCGACTGCCACGGAACCCACGGCCTCCGCCGGGCGCGCGACCCGCAGAGCCCCGTGCATCCGTCGCGGGTCCCGGCGACCTGCGGTCGCTGCCACAGCGATCCCGCCGTCATGGCGGGGACCGGCCATCCGGCCGACGAGGAGGCGCTGTACCGGAAGGGCATCCACGGCGAAAGGCTCCTGGGGAAAGGGGACACGGCCGCCCCGAACTGCGCCTCCTGCCACGGGAACCACGGCGCCGTGCCGCCGGGCTCCTCCGACGTCGGGAGGACCTGCGGAAAGTGCCACGTCCGGCAGCGGGAGTTCTTCGAGGCCAGCCCGCACGCCTTTTATGCCAGGGACGGCGCTTTCAAGGAATGCACCGGCTGCCATGCGAACCATGCGATCGTCCGGGGCTACCCGGAGATCAGCGGCCGCTGCGCGCCGTGCCACGAGCCGGGGGACAAGGAGCTCGTCGCGTGGAAATCCCTCCGGGACCTGGTGGAGTCCTCGCGTGATCGATTCCAGCGGACGGCCGATCGGGTGGGGCGGTTCGCACGGGCCGGACTCCATACGGATGAGGAGCAGGTGAGTCTCGAGGAGGCCCGCACCTCGCTGCTGCAACTCGCGCCGCTCCAGCACACGCTCGATCTGAAGAAGGTCGGCGCCGCAGCCGCCGACGTGGGTTCGCGTCTGAAGGACGTCGAGGACCGGCTGGACGGCCGCGAACGGGGGGAGCGCCTCAAAAAACTCGCGCTGGTCCCGGCCTGGGCGTTCCTGCTTTCCCTGGCCGCGCTCTTCTGGGCCAGGAAGCGCCTCATCGAGAGGGAGCTGCCGTGACGCCGTCCCCGCCTTCGCGCCGCGATCTGCTGGACTTGGCGATCAAGGGAGGCCTCGCCGCCTGCGCGGGCGGGATGGCGATCCCGGTGGTCCTCTACCTGCTGCCCGCCTCCAACCGCGGCCCCAAGGAGGGATTGTTCGACGCCGGCCCGGCGGACACCTTCGAGCCTTGGACCGCCCGGATGATTCAGGGGGACGGGAAGCCGATCCTGGTGGCCTGTCTCGAGCGCGGCCGCTTCGTCGCGTTTTCGGCCATCTGCACCCACCTCGGATGCATCGTGAAGTGGGATCCGGGGGACCGGAAGATCCTGTGCCCCTGCCACGCGGGCGTCTTCGGCCCTGATGGAAAGGCGCTCTCGGGTCCCCCCTCCCGTCCGCTCCCGGAGTACGAGGTGATCGTTGTCGGGAACGAGATCAGGGTGAAG
>JAHFOZ010000052.1:0-10743 GCA_023261405.1 Planctomycetota bacterium | reverse complement strand
GGCGCTCCCTCCGCATGTCTCATGGCTCCACACGTTCGGGAGCCTGTCGATCTTCCTCCTGGTCAACCAGATCGTGACGGGCATCCTCCTCATGGTCTACTACCGGCCGACGACGGACCATGCCTTCGAGAGCGTGAAGTACATCTCGGCGAAGGTCGCCTTCGGGTGGCTCATCCGGGGCCTGCATTCCTGGGGGTCCACCCTCATGGTCCTGATGCTGCTCCTGCACATCGGCCGGACGTTCTTCATGGGGGCCTTCAAGAAACCCCGCGAGCTCACGTGGGTCCTGGGGGCGCTCCTCTTCGGCGGGGTCCTGGTGTTCTGCTTCACCGGTTATCTGCTCCCCTGGAGCCAGCTTTCCTACTGGGCCACGACGGTGGGGACGGAGGTGGCCGGGTCCATCCCCGGGGCGGGGCCGCTCCTGAAGCGGCTGCTCCTGGGGGGCGAGGCCGTATCGCAGGAGACCCTGCTTCGGTTCTATGTCATGCACGTGATCATCCTGCCCTGGGTGGTCACGGCCATCGTGGCGTTCCACCTGGTGCTGGTCCGGGTGCAGGGGCTGGCGACCCTGGACCCCGTGGGTCGCGAGGCGCCGGCCGGCCGGAACTGGCGGCCGTTCTTCCCTCACCACGTGCTCAAGGAGGCCATCCTCTTCGCGCTCTTCCTGGGGTTCCTTCTGACGCTGGTCGTCCTGTGGCCCCCGGAGCTCGGCGAGAAGGCCGATCCGCTCAACACTCCGGCGCACATCAAGCCGGAGTGGTACTTCCTGCCCAGTTACCAGCTGTTGAAGTACTTCCCGGCCCTGCTGGGAATCCTCATCGCCTTCCTTCCCCCGCTCCTCCTGGTTGTCTGGCCGTTCCTGGATCGCACTTCGGAACGCCGGCCCGGCCGCCGGCCCTGGAGCATGGCGTTCGGGATCGGAGGCATCCTGCTGGCGGTCGTCATGGGCCTCCTCGGGTATTTCTCCGAGCGGGAAGTGGGGTTCTTCGGCGTGCGCTATCGGGTCGATCACTACGGGGTTCCCACCCGGATCACCCAACAACCGCCACGGTGAGAAAGCCGGGGAATTCCCTGCCTTCCGGGGGAATTTCCGCAGCTCTCCGCCTTCTGCGTCCGATCCGATGCGACCGGACTCGTGGCACACCCCTTGCTCTTCATTGACCGTGTGAAGTTGGACTGATCTCAAAAGGAGGATGATATGAACCGGCTGATGACTTGGACGGTGGCTCTCGTGATGGCGGTGGCGCTGGCGGGTTGTGCAGCCACCCCTCAATCCGGACTCCCCTGCGATCACTGTACCGCTGCCGTGACGCACGTGAACAAGCGCGCGGAGTACAAGGTTTACTGCGTCGTTGATGGGAAGGTCGTCGATTGCAGGACCAATCCCGAGGGCTGCCCGACCTGCAAGAAGTAGGGGTTCCCATGGCGAAGGGACGGGGGGCGCGAAGCGGCGCCCCCCGGGTTCCCGGAAAGGAGTTTGCCCGATGAGTCCCTGGACCCGTGTCCTGATCCCCCTGGACGGCTCGGAGATCTCGAGCTGGGTCCTCAAACGGGCCAGGCTGCTTCTCGAGCGCCCCGGCATAACCGTGACGCTGCTCCGGGTGGTCGAGACCGACGAGGATCGGGCCTCCGAGTTGGGGTTCCGTGTGGACTCCCGCCATCTGGACGTGCAGGCCGCCCTCTCCGCCGTAAGGGAAGAGCTCCTGCAGCGCTCCATCGCAGCCCATGCGGAACTCCGGTTCGGGGACCCGGCCCGGGAGATCCTCCGGGAGATCGCCTCCGGAGGCTACGACGTGGTGGCGATGTCCACGCACGGGAGGACGGGCTTGAGGCGGGTGATGTTCGGCAGCGTGGCGTTCAAGGTGCTCCAGGCCTCTCCCGTGCCGCTCCTCCTGTTCCGTCCCCTCCAGGCCCCGGACGGGTCCCTGTCCACGGTCGAGACCTCGGACCCCGCGCGCTTCCGCAACATCCTGGTCCCGCTGGACGGCTCCCCGGCCGCGGAGGAGATCCTGGCTGCGGCGAGAGGGCTGGCGAGGGCCTATGGCTCCAAGCTCCACCTCTTCCGCGCCATCCCCGGCGGGAGCGACGAGGCGGAGTACCGCCGGCAGGCGGTGGAGTATCTGGTCCATTGGGAGCGTTTGCTCGGTCAGTGGGGGATCGTCGCGTTCGGCGCCGTGCGCACGGGCCCGGCGGCGGAGCAGGCCCTCGAGGTGATCCGCGAGCGCGGGCTCGACGCCGTGGCGATGACGACGCACGGGCATACGAGCCTGGCGCGCGTCGTGTACGGGAGCGTCGCGGAGAAGGTCCTCGTCGGCGCCGAGGTCCCCATGCTGGTCCTCCGGAACTCCCGCCTGAGGAGTCGTCTTCCCGAACCCGCGCCGCCCCATCGCCATGTGGAGGTCTGACCCATGATCCGCTCGATCCTCGTCCCGCTGGACGGCTCGAAGGAGTCCGAGGCCGCCCTTCCGGAAGTTCGGCGCCTCGTGCCCGAGGGCGGGAAGGTGCATCTGCTGCACGTGATCCCCGTGCCCACCCCGCCGGTCGGTGACGAGCCCACGCGCTTCGTCGACCTGCCGGAGCAGGCCCTCGCGTATCTCGCGGATGTCCGGAACCGCTTCAAGGATCTCGAGGGCTTCGATCTGGTCGTATCCGGCGAACCCGAGGATCGCATCCTGCGGACCGCGCTGCAGTACAACATGCAGCTCATCGCCATGGGCTCCCACGCCCGCACGGGCGTGGCGCGGTGGCTCTACGGGAACGTCGGCGAGGCCGTGGTCCGGCAGAGCCAGCTGCCGGTCCTCCTGGTGCCGTCCGGGATCGACCGGCCCAGGCGCGGGATCAGCCGCATCCTGGTCCCTCTGGACGGATCGGAGCACGCGCTCTCGGTGCTTCCCACGGTGGAGGCTGTGGCGGAGCGTACCCTGGCGGAGATCGTTCTCCTGTACGTGAAGCCTGTAGTCCATGATCCTTCGCCCCAGTGGGCGTTCCCGACGCCGCTCTCCGTGCGCACGGATCCGGCGCACCAGCTCGAAGAGCTGGCGGACCGGCTGGAAGCCCAGGGGCGGGTGGCCTGGTCGCTGATCGCCCATGGGGATCCGGTGGAGGAGATCCTGCGGCACGCGCGCCTCCAGGAGGTGGACCTGATCGCCATGGCCACCCACTCGAGGGCCGGCCTCGAGCGCATGGTGGAAGGGAGCGTGGCGGAGCGGGTGCTGAAAGCCACCCATCTGCCCGTGATCCTTCAGAAGCCCGTGACTGCCGGCGTCATGGCAGGGATGGGGGGCGGCTATGCATGAACCGGTGCTTGCGGAAGAAATCATGACCCGCACCGTGAGGAAGCTCACGGTCAAGACGCGGGTGGGCGACGCCGCGGAGTTCCTGCTCCGGCACGGGATCAGCGGCGCCCCCGTGGTGGGTGCGCATGGCCGTCCCGTGGGGGTCTTCACGATGAACGACCTCGCGCGGCACGTGCAGTCGAAGATGGTGGAAACGCCGGACCGCACGCTGGAGCGGCGCGAGATGCCGCCGCCCGATGCCGCCTCGCCCTGGGAGGGGCTGCGTGAGGCGCAGGTCGGGACGCTCATGACCGTGGGCTTGGTGACCGTCTTTCAGGACGCCACCGTGGAAGAGGTGATCCGGAGCATGGTTTCCCAGAAGATCCACCGGGTCTTCGTCATCTCCGAGGACATGGAGCTTCTCGGGGTCATCACCACGATGGACGTGATCAAGTGGATGGACCGTCAGGCCGCAGCGGAGCGCAGGGCCCATCCGCCGGGCCAGCTCCGGACCCTCCTGGATTGAGCCGGGCCGCGCGCGTGCCTGTCACGGGGAGCCCCAGTGGCTCTCCGTGACATCATGGGGAGTGAAAGGCTGTTCCGCGCCCCATCACCCGTTCGCCACCGGGAGGAGGACCCGGGCGGGGGCATGGCCCTTGAAGATGAGCACGGGCACGCGGGCCTCGTGGATCACCTTCTCGGCCACGCTGCCGAAGACCCAGCGCTTGAAACCGCCCCGGCCGTGGGTGGTCATGGCGATGAGGTCCGTCGGACGCGCCGCCCTGAGAATCTGCTCGGCGGCGTCGCCCGTGCGCACCTTGAACGCCGCACGCAGGCCGCGTTTCTTCATCCGGTCGCTGTAGAACGTAGCGCGCTCGCGGAGCGAATCGAAGGCATCCTCCTCGCCGCGGTTCGTCTCCTCGGGGAGGGTGTGCAGCATGACGATCGGGGCGCGGTGGAAGCGGGCCAGATGCTCGCTCCAGGCGAGGAGCCCTTCCGCCGCCCTGGAGCCGTCGAGCGGTACGAGGATGCGGCCGATCTTCCCCTGCCGGGCCAGCGGGACCTGGCTGCGGAGCACGAGGACCGGGATGGAGACAAGGCGCATCACCTGCTCCGTCACGCCGCCCACGAGCCAGCGCAGCACCTTGGAGCCGCCCCGCGTGGGCATGATGACGAGGTCGCACTTCTCCACGCGCGCCGTCTCCGCGAGCACGGGGGCGGCCTTGCCCGCGCGCACGACGGGCTTGGCCACGATGCCCGCGGCCGCGAGGTCCAGTCCGACCTGCTCGAGGTAGTGCCGTGCCTCGCGCACCGCCTCCCCGGTGGCGCCCTCCTCGGGGGTGACCACACGGACCAGCACCACGGTCGCCTTCCGGTCGCGGGCGTACTCCCGTACCCAGGGGAGCGCCCGCTCGGCGTTCTCCGATCCATCCAGGGGAACCAGCAGTCTCTTGAACATGTCCCGTCCTCCTCGAATCTGGCCAAGGAGGCGCAAGCGGCGTGCCGTCGCACGATCGCCGGTCTTACCCCGTCCCGGCGGGGAATCTTCCATGGAGAAGGGGGATTTCCCGCCCCCCGCCCCTCAGATGCGGCCCGGAGGCATTGGCCATGGAATTGCATCGGGGAGGTCATGAGATACCAGATCCGACTCCTGGACCTGACCCTGCGGGGCCTGACGCGCGAGATGGCGCTGGCGTGTTGGCACGCCGTGGACGGCCTTGTGCCGTTCCGGGTGGGGACAGCGCTCTACCGGTCGCTCCACCGGGCGATCGGCGGTGTGCTGCAGCAGCGCGTCACGGCCTTCCGGTATTGCGGGTCCTGCAGAGGCTGCGAGCGAAGCATCCCCGCAAAGGTGCTGGAGACGATGCCCGACCACGAAGCCTTCCCGGGCGAGCGCATCCACGTCTACCTGGCCGGCCCCGAGAGCCCTCCGGACGTTCTTGTCCGCGAGGCCGTGCAGCGGACGGTCCGCGCGGTGGCGCGGGAGTTTCCCAAGCGCCTCCTGAAGGGCCTCGCCGGCGTCCTTCAAGCGGCCATCAAGAAGACGCTGGAGGGCCGCATCTTCGCCTCCCCGGCGTGCGGCGATCTCACGATCTGCCATGCCAACGAAGCCTACGACCCCTGGGATTCGGCCGAGCCCCTCAACCGCCTCCCCCGCCCGGTCCAGAAAGCCTAGCGACGGCAAGACATGCCATAGGACGGACGGAGTGATTTATGGCTTGGAACAACGCGGGCGGACTGTCTTTCCCTACCGGTTGTAGGGGCCCTTGGGGACGGTGCCGACGGAATCCTGGAGTCGCAGGGCGTCACGCCGGGCCTGCAAGGCGCGGCTGCCCAGCGGATGGCGGGCCGGCACGTCGGCGGTCCGCTGGATGAGCAGGGGGAGATTCCCCTCCCGCAGCACCCGCTCGGTCACGCTGCCGTAGAGCAGCCGGTCGAGACCCGTCCGCCCGTGGGTGGAGATGGCGAGCAGGTCGACGAAGCGCTCCCTGGCGAAGCGGAGGATCTCGGTGGCGGGATCGCCGAAGAGCACGGCCACCTCGACCTCCAGGCCCTGCGTCTGCAGCGCCTTCTGCGCCCCGTAGATGCTCTCCGCCACGATCTCGATGGGGAGGGCTTCCTTCTTGGTCATCGAGACGATCGTGGCCAGGACGAGCGCCGCCCCCTGCGCCCGGGCGACTCCCGAGGCGGCGGGGAGCACGGTCAGGGACCGGTGCGAGCCGTCCAGCGGCACGAGGATGGTGCGGATGGCCTGGGGCCGCGCCTCCCCGGGCAGCGGATGGACGGCGAAGAGGGGCACCTGCGAGTGGCGCAGGATGTCCTCCGTCACGCTCCCCAGGACGAGCCGCTTCAGACCGGTCTTGGCCGCCGTGCAGATCGCGATCATGTCGTAGGAGCCGCCGTGGGCGAAGTCCACGAGCTGGCCCGCGGGCGATCCTTCAAGCACGGCCGAATCGACATAGGCGCCCCGCTCGGACAGCCGCGCCGCCACCCCCTGGAGGTAGGTCCGGGCGTCCGCCTTCTCCTGCTCCCGGTTCTCAGCAACGACCCGCGCCAGGGTCACGTTCGAATCCTCCGCCGCGAGGAGCAGTTCGAGCCAGGGCAGGATCGACTCCGACGGCTTTCCGCCGTCGAGGGCGGCGAGTATCTTGCGGACCATGGTGCTCTCCTTACGGGATCCTCCGGAGAGGGCAGCAAGCGGGGTGCCAGCGCCTTGCCGCCCGGGAGGGCGAAGGCCCCCGCGGATTCGTCCTCATCGGCGCGGACTTTCTCCCCCTTGGGCACGGACCGCTGGCCACCCGGGTCTTGGCAAGCGGGTTGCTCGATCCCCTCCCATGGAACCGAAAACCGTGACCCGGCACCTGCTCGAGGATCACCGCGAGATCAAGAGGCTCCTCGGCGAGATGGAGAACGCCCTCGAACCGACCGACTTGAAGAGGATCGGGGACATCGTCGACCGCTTGGAGCCGCTGGTGGAGCTGCACCGCCGCAAGGAGGAGGAGATCTTCCTCCCCGCCCTGGCGAGATGCATGTTCGATCACCCCAAGCCGCTGGCGGCGGTCACCCATGACCATGGCGTGGAGGAGACGTACCTCGAGGAGGTGAAGAGCTTCCTTACGGTGATGGAGGACGTCTCCTTCCTCAAACCGCTCGTGGACGCCTGCCGCTCGCTCGTCCAGTTCTTCCGCGACCACCTGTGGAAGGAGGAATCCTTCATCTTCCCGTGTGCGGAGCGCTCGCTTTCCGACGAGGTCAAGTGGGAGCTCCTGGTCCGGATGGAGGACCTCGAGAAAGAGTCGGCCCACGCCGGCACCGCGCAAAAGGAGACGTAACATGGACACGAATCCGCGCCGTCGCATCCTGGTCCCGCTGGACGGGTCGCCCCTCTCTGAGGCCGCCGTGGAGGCGGCGATGCCGCTGGCCAAGGCCATGGGGGCGGGACTGTCGCTCCTGCGGGTGACCCCGGCGGGCCAGGAAATCGGAGGGGTCGACAAGGTCTACATGACGCTGATGGGGGACGGACTCGCGGAGAAAGGCCTTGACGTCTCGGTCCATTTCCGTCTGGGCGAGCCCGCGGAGGAGATCCTGGGCTTCACCGAGGTCGCCGACATCGACCTCATCGCCATGTCCTCGCACGGACGCACCGGCCTCACGCGGCTCCTGATGGGGAGCGTGGCCGAGAAGGTCGTGCGCCGGGCGGATGTCCCCGTGCTGGTGTGGCATCCGGGGGCCAAGGCGGCGGCGACTATCCGTCGCATCGCGGTGGCGCTGGACGGCTCGGAGATCTCCGAGGAGATGCTTCCCGAGGCGGTGATGCTCGCACGGGCACTCGGCGCCACGCTCGACGTGGTCCGCGTGGGAATCCCGATCGTGACCGCCGGCGGCATGGGGGAGATCCCCCTCATCTTCGCCAACGAGGATCCAATGCCCTATCTCAAGACGGTGGTCGAACGCCTGGCCAAGGAAGGGGTCGAGGCGACCCCGGTGGCCATGGAGGGGAGGGCGGCCTCGGAGCTGCTCCGCCACGCCACAGAGCGGGGAGTGGACCTCATCTGCATGACCAGCCACGGCCGCACGGGACTCTCCCGGGTGCTCCTGGGAAGCATCGCCGAGGAGGTCCTGAGGAATGCGCCCTGTCCGATCCTCATCCGCCGGATGGGGGCGACGGGGAAGCTCCTCCGACCTCAACCCCTGCGCGTGTAGTTTTCCGCGCCTTCCGGGAATCCTCCGCGGTATCCTGCCGCGGGGGGACTCCGTTTGCGCCCGTTGCCGCTGGCACGGGGTCTGCTCCTCTCAGGCCGACCGTTGAAGGAGACGCCCATGTTCGTGCGAAACTGGATGAGCGCGCCCGCGGTGGTGATTCCGCCGGTGGTCCCGGTGGGTGCGGCGCTGGGGTTCATGGAGAAGCGCGGGATCCGCCGGCTGCCGGTGGTCGAGGACGGCAAGCTGGTGGGGATCGTGACCAAGAGCGATCTCCTCGCCCATCTCGGCGGCAGGAAGGCCGGCCGCAGGAAGAGCGAGGATACGGTGGCCGACCTGATGACGCGCAGCCCCCTGACGGTCACGTCGGGGGACACTCTTGAAACGGCCGCACAGCTCATGCTGAAGAAGAAGATCTCCGGTCTGCCCGTGATCGATGAGGGCCAGGTGGTGGGAATCCTCACGGAGTCGGACCTCTTCCGCGCCCTCTGCGAGATGCTGGGGCTGGGGGAGAAGGGCGCGCGGCTGATCCTGACGGTGAAGGACGGCGAGGACCTCCTTGGCGCCATCCGCAAGCGGCTGGGCGGCCTGGCGGTCCGGAGCCTGGTGACGGTCCACGATCCCAAGCACAACGGATGGGACGTGGTGCTCCGGGTGAGGGGGCGCCTTCCGGCGGCGGCGAAGAGCTAGACCCTCTCAGACCCCGGCCGGCTCCGGCAGCGGCCGTGCGACCAGCGCAGGCGTGCGGTAAATGAAGACCGGGACGGTGGTCCTCCGGACGACGTCCTCGGCCACGCTCCCCGAGACCAGGCGCCGGAACCCGCTCCGCCCTCGCGTGGTCATCGCGACGGCGTCGCTCATGTTTGGGATCCAGGAAATCTCCGTGGCGGGGTCGCCCGGCTGGGGGCGGAACTCGGCGCGCACCCCGCGGCTCCGGAGGTCTTCGCACACGGCGTCCATCCGGCGGCGGAGGATCTCGCACGCCCGCTCGGCGGCCGAGGGCGAGGGCCCCGGGCGGGAGGGGTACACGTGCAGGAAGATCAGGCGTGCCCGGTGGAGCCGGGCCAGGCGTTCCGCCCAGGGGAGCATCGAGTGGGATCGCTCCGAGTCGTCCAAGGGGACCACGATGTGGCGGAGGCGGCCGTCGCGCGCCTTGAGGGTGCGGTGACCCAGGACCAGGAGCGGGGTCCTGGAGAGGCGCATCACCTGGTCCGTGACGCCCTTGGACAGCCATCGGGAGAGCCCGGTGGGGCCGCGGGTCGCCATTACGACGAGGTCGCACTTCTCCCGACGTGCCGTCTTGGCGATGCCTTCGGCCACCGGTCCCGTCGTCGTTAGGATCCGGACGGGGATGCCCGCGTACGTGAGCTCGCGCTCGATGCCTTGAAGGTACTCCTGGGCGTCCAAAGCCGCGGCCACGCGCCGGAACCCGCTGCCGGTGCGCTCCTCGGGGCTGACGTGGAGGAGCACGGCCATCGAGTGGCACTTCCTCCCGTAGAACTTCACCCAGTGGAGCGCCGTCTCGGCGGCTTCCCCTCCGTCCAGGGGCACCAGGATCTTCGAAAACATACCTTCCTCCGCCTTTCCCGGGGGATGGAAGAGCAAGCCGCATGCCCATGTCACGGGGAGCCCCTGGGGCTCCCCGTGACAGCATCCGCCCCGCGGGGAATCCTGCGGCGGGCGGGGAAAAGCACGCTGCAGGTGCGCCGCGTTCCGGTCTCCGCGCATGGCCGGCCGGTTGCTTCCTAACGGTCGTGGAGAACGTGGATACATCCCGCCGCTTGACGCTGGGACTTGTGACCCTGGCCATCCTGTTCTTCATCGCCCTGGGTTTCTGGCCCGCACGGCCGGGCGCCCCGGAGCCCCCGGCGACGGCCGCGCTGCGCCTGAAGAATGAAGGGCTGAAGGAACTCCTGGACGGGCTGGACTTGGAAGCCGGCCTGCTCGAGGAGGCAGAGGATCGGGCGCCGGGCGCGATGCGTTCGATCGTGCGGCAACTCGAGGAGGCACTCCTCCCCCGTCTCAGGTTGGAGGAACAATTTTTGTTCCCCCCGATCGACGCCCATGCCGGCGGGCCCCGCGACCCCTACACCGCGGTGATGCGATATGAACACAGCCTGATCCGCCACGCCGTGGAGGAGGTCTCGGAGATCGCCTCCCGCCCCGTGCCGGAGATGGGGGTTTTCCGGAGGCGCCTGGACAACCTGCTCGGCCTCGCCCGCGCGCACTTGGCCACCGAGGAAAAAGTGCTGTTCCCGATCCTCGACCGCGTCAAGTCCCCCGCCCAGTTCCGGCAGGACATCGGGTCGAAGATGGAGCTTGAGCCATGATCCAGACACTGCAGCGCGCCCTGGGGCTCGATCGCAACGCGCTGGAGGCGTACCTCCAGGCCCTCGCGGGAGCTAAGGTCCGGCTCCTGGGCGCGACCCCGATGGGGCAGGGGACGGCGGGCTCGAAGGGCTACGGCTACGGCGTGCCCCTGCTCGTGGAGTTCGAGACCGGGGGGACCCGCCGCCGCGCCGTCCTCGAGACCGTGAAGAAGGACCATTTCGGGCACGAGCACATGGCGGACCGCGCCCAGGGGCTCCTGTGGGCACACGGGGCGTTCAACGCCCTCCCGTGCCATGTCCGATCGCTCGACGTGGGGGCCATCCGCCGCGAGGGGGACCTGGTCTCCCTGGGCGATGCGAAGGAGTTCTTCATCCTCACGGAGTTCGCCGAGGGCGAGGGCTACTTCAAGGACCTCGTCGCCCTCCGCGACGGCCGC
>JAHFOZ010000470.1 GCA_023261405.1 Planctomycetota bacterium | reverse complement strand
TGATCTTGGCCTTGTCCTTGAAGCGCTCGCGCAGGGCGGCGACATAGGCGCGGGCGTCCTTCTTGCGGTAGCGGATCTGGTCGGAGACGGCCACGACCTCCGGGCGGAGGCGCTCCACGTAGTCGAGGAGGGCGCCTGGGAAACGCAGGCTGAGCGTGGGAAAGATGGGCTCGAGGTCCAGGAGGATGCGGCTCAGCGAGTCGTTGTCCTCATCCACGAAGAGGACGGTAGGCAGTGAATTCATCACGCTCGCATGGTGCAACCCCCTTGCCAAGGCGGCCGCCGCGAGGACCCAGCGATCCTCGCGCCACACGTGCAAGTCGCTGGCCCTCAGATTCTTGAGCCGACCCTCTTTTCTTTCGGAAGCTCTTGGAACCCATAATCAAATGTGTTCAATGGGTGTTCAGCAGACGTTCAGTTGAACACCCATTGAACACCCATATATGGCCGAGACATGGGTTCCAGCGCCGAGGTGCGCGCTCGCGACGCGCCTCAGGACCGGAGGAGCGAGTAGAGCGTGTTGGGCGCGACCCCGAGCCGCTTGGCCGCTTTCCGCTTGTTGCCCCCCACCTCGAGGACCATCTTTCGCGCGAGGGCGGGATCGACCGGGGACGCGGAGGGGTTGACGGACGCGATCCCCATGTGGTGCGAATCGGATTTGAGGAGGTCCTCGAAGTCCCGCTCGACGATGACGGGGCCTTCCGCCTCGACGCACGCCTGCAGGAGGACGTCTTCGAGTTCGCGGACATTGCCCGGCCAGTCGTAGGCCAGCAGGAGAGCCATGGCACCGGGGCTCAACTCCCTCCGGGGCGTTCCGCCCGCAGCCGCCTTCGCAAGGAAATGGGGCACGAGGAGGTCCAGGTCGCTCACGTGCTCCCGGAGGGGCGGGACTACGATGCGGATGGCCCGAAGCCTGAAATAGAGGTCCTGCCGGAACCTGCCGGCGCTCACCTCAAGGTCGAGCGGCCGGTTCGTCGTGGCGATGACGCGAAAGTCCGAGCGGACATCCTTCCTTGCACCCATCGGCCGGAAGCACTTCTCCTCCATCGCCCGCAGGCTCATGGCCTGGACCGCCAAGGACATGTCGCAGATGTCTTCCAGGATGAGACTCGTCTCGTCCGCCTGCTTTAGGTAGCCCTCGTGGGCGCGCGTCGAACCCGTGAAGGAGCCCTTGTCGTGCCCGAGGAGGACGCTCGCCGCGGTATCGTTGAAGCCGGCGGGGACGGCGACCACGGGATCTCGGTGCCGCCTCGCGCTCCCATGATGGACCGCCTTGGCGACAAGGTCCTTCCCGCTTCCCGTCCCTCCCAGGATGAGGACGGGAGCCTCGGCCGCGGCGACCTTCGCGATGCGCGCCCGCAGCTTCTCCATGAGCGGATGATTCCCGAGGATGTAGGAGCGGAGCCAGCGGATGAAGCGGGCGAGGAACAGTTCATCCGGCTTGGGACCGCCCCCTGAACTCACGCCTTCGGGGCCCCGTCCCCGCTTCACGGGTCGGCGAGGCTGATCACCCAAGCAGCGCGGGCGGGGGAACTCGCCTTCGCCCGCGCCGCCGACCTCGCTCGTGCCCGTTCCCGGACCCTTCGACCCACCCATGCCTCTACCCTCCGTCCATGGACGAACGAACCCCACCCATGATCGGTTCGCTCCCGCGGAGAGGGGGGCGCGCGGCAGATGCCGGCGTGCTTCACTTCCCCCGGGTGCGACCGGTACTCCACAACACCCTCCCCGGGCGCGGACCCTCCACGCCTGGGGCTTCCCGGTCACACCTCAGGTTGCCGCCCCCCTGGACGGCCTCGAGGTGAGGCGTCATTCTGGGAGGATGCAGTAATCCTGTCAACCAATTGAAGATCGTGTGCTTTCAGGGCCACCCGATGGTCGGAGAAGACCCGTTGATCCACCATCAACGCCAAGTCGCCTCACGGGCCAGCGGTTTCCAGGACGGCGGGCAGACTTCCTTCCGAGGGAAGGGCTGGCCCGCCGACCCCATAGGGCGCCCGGCATGCTATCCTTGAGAGATCCCACGACCATGATCTACGACCCTTGCCAGTGCCGCCCCTGTCCGTTCTGCGGCAGCACGAAGGTTGATCCTGATTTCGCCGATCAGGACGAACAGTATCGGTCTCTCTATTCGGTGACCTGCCCGGACTGCAACACCGGCGGACCCTGGGTCGTCGGCGAGGATGCCGCGATCCGGACATGGAACTCGAGGCCGACGGAGCCTCTTCAGTCCGTCGACTGCGACGGCTGGAACACCAGCCCGAGCCGCGGCCAGAGTGACGCCTGGCTGGCGGGTCGCGCGCGCCCCTGTCCCTTCTGCGGGCACTCCGTGTTCCATTGCCACGGTGACCCGGTGGCCCAAAGCTTCATGATCGCGTGCGCCTCCTGCCAGTGCGGTGGGCCGGACAAGCCCAGCCGTGAAGCCTGTCTCGAGGCCTGGAATCGAAGGCCGGTGGAGCAGTCCCTCTGACCGAAGGCATCGCCAACCAAGGGCAGCGGCGCTATGAGACGGAGAATGGAAATAGGATTGCGGAAGAATAGCCCGGAACGCTTCCGCGTCGGTCGCTACTTCTTCGTCCCGCCTTCGAAGAACTGCGCGGCCTGAAAGATCGCCTTCTGTCGGTCCCGCCTCATGTCGGAAAGGCGCTGCTGGCTCGTGTTCAGCAAATCGAAGAGCGCCTTCGGAGCGATCGTTTCCGCCGCCCGAAGCGCCGCCGGGTCCGGCTCCCTTCCAGCCCTCCTCGCATCCAACAGGGCGTCCCTTCCGCACCGGAGGTCCTTCAGGTATCTCTCCAGGTCCTCCCGCGCAGCGGCGTCGGTTCCCCCGCCCGCCGCCACGGTGATCGGGTCCTTGCTCTCTTCCATGATCTCCGCTTGCGTCGACAGCGCCCGGATCAGCCCGTCCAGGGCCGTGTTGCGCGAGCCCTTCACCGAGCCCCGCGCGCGAAGAAAAGAAGAGGGCGCCATCCCGGCCGTGGCCGGCGAAGGGAAAGGGAAACGCTGTCCGCTGGGAGAAGGGCCGTCGCAATAGAGAAGGGCGGCCGCTCGCGCGCGTCGCGGCCGTGAAGGGCCCGCCCTGGCGGGCGCGAGAAGGGAATGGGGAAACGCCCCAGGCTCAGGCCATGGGACCGCCGCTGCCTGCTGCAGCGATTACCACAAGCATGCCATTCGGCCCCGGGTTCAGAATCCGTGTTTTCCCCGCCTGCGCCTCCATTCCGAAGCATTGGTGATAGTGGCCGCAGACCACGAGGTCGGGCTTGCCGTACTCCACCAGGTTCCTCACGGTCTGGCTTCCACCCTCGTCGCCCAGGGGAAGTTCCGTCACCTTCGAGGTCCGCGGGTCGCGCCTGAGGCCGTCCACCCCCGTACCCTTCGGCGGATAGTGGGTGAGGAAGAGACACGGTTTCCGGCCGCGGACCCCCTCCTTCCAGATGTCCGAGGCCGCGAGGAAGATGTCCTCCTTCTCAAAGCCGCCAGGATTCAGCCCCTCATCGTCCCCGAGTCCGATGAGCCAGAGTCCGGCGACTTCCACCGTCCGGTAGGCGACGTTTTCGAGGAACGGATAACGGTTTCCGAGTTCCTCCGTCGTCTCCGGCTTCTCATGATTGCCGGGGACGAAGTAGACACGCTGTCCTAGCAACGCGAGCCTTTCAAAGAACGATCGGTACTCCTTCCCCATGAAGGTCACGTCCCCGGCCGAAACGATGAGATCGGGCTTGGCCTCCCGGGCGAGCGCCAGGATGCTCTCCGCCGCCCGGAGATCACCATGTGTATCGGTGAAGGCCAGGATCTTGATGGCTCTACGCATCGCCGTCCCGTGACGCTCCTGGACCATTCCCGCCGCCGGGGATGGACACCGCCCCCTCCAAGGAATCACCCCTCTCCCTGCGCGCCTGCAGCGCCCGCGCCTCCCGTCCGATCCGCACTTTGCGCAGGTGTTCCTCGATGTGCCGCTCCTTCGCGCCATCCGTCCGCATGAAGCCCGCATACTCCGCGCGGCGCTGCCACAAGAACCGCCAGAATATCTCGTGGTAGTCCACGTTGGCCGCCATGATCCGTTTCCGCTTCTCGACGTGCCATGCGTAACGCCCCTCCTCAGCGCCAA
>JAHFOZ010000469.1 GCA_023261405.1 Planctomycetota bacterium | reverse complement strand
TCCGCGCGCTCAACGACGACATGCCTTACGACCGCTTCGTCCAGTGGCAGGTGGCCGGCGACGAGCTCGCCCCCGACGAACCGCTCGCGTGGATGGCCACCGGCTTCCTCGGCGCCGGGACCTTCCCCACCCAGCTCACCGAGGTGGAGTTCGAGCCCGCCCGCTACGAGGAGCTCGACAACATGGCCTCCACCGTCGGCTCCGCGATCCTCGGCCTGAGCGTGGGCTGCGCCCGCTGCCACGACCACAAGTACGACCCCATCCCCACGCGGGACTACTACCGGCTCCTCTCCACTTTCACGACCGCCATCCGCAGCCACGTCGAGTTCGACCTGGACCCCGAGGCCACGAAGCGCGCCTGGGCAGACTGGGAGAAGGCCCGCCCCGCTCTCGCCGCCGCGCTCGCGGCCTTCGAGAAGGAGGAGCTCCCCGCCCGCTTCCGCGCCTGGGCCGCCACGAAGCCTTGGGAAAAACCCGCCGTCCCCTGGACGGTCCTTGAGCCCGTGGAGATGAAGTCCACCGGCGGCACGACCTTCACGCCGCTCCCGGACGGCTCGCTCCTCGCGGGCGGGGCCAACCCCAAGAACGACGCCTGGACCTTCACCGCGAAGACCGCGCTCAAGGGGATCACGGCGATCCGCGTGGAGGCCCTCGCCGACCCCTCGCTCAAGAAGGGCGGCCCCGGCCGCGCCGACAACGGGAATTTCGCCCTCAGCTCGCTCAAGGTCAGCGCCAACGGCGCTCCGCTCAAGCTCTCCTCGCCGCGCGCGACATTCCAGCAGAACGCCGCGAACCTCTCGGCCGCGAGCATCGTCGACGACCAGCCGCAGACCGGCTGGGCCGTGGACCCGCAGTTCGGCAAGGATCATGCGGTCGCCTTCACGGTCGACCTTCCGGCCGGGGCGACGCTCGCCTTCGAGTTCGAATTCGCCGTCAACGACAAGCACTCGATCGGCCGCCCGCGCCTCTCGGTCGCCACGAGCGCCGACCCGCCGCTGAAGGGCGGGACGCAGACTCAGGCCTTCGCCGAGCTCCTGGCGAAGCTTCAGTCCGGCGCCCCGCCCGGCGACGACATGATCCCCTCCTGGCGCGCCTCCGATCCCGGGTGGCAGAAGGCCCGCAAGTCGCTGGACGACCACGACGCGAAGAAGCCGAAACCGAAGCTCACGAAGGTCCTCGTCACCACCGAGGGGATGAAGCCGCTCAAGCACCACGCCGACGACCGCGGCTTTCCCCACTTCTACAAGGAGACTCACGTCCTCCTGCGCGGCGACGTGAACAAGAAGCAGGACGTGGCCACGCCGTCGTTCCTCCAGGTCCTCATGGACGCCCCGGAGCAGGAGAAGCGCTGGGTGACCGACGCGCCCGCCGGGTCGCGCACGCCCCGGCGCCGCGCCGCGCTCGCGCGCTGGCTCACCGACACGGAGTGCGGCGCCGGGCGAATCGTGGCCCGCGTCATCGCCAACCGACTCTGGCACCACCACTTCGGCCGCGGAATCGTCGCGACGCCGAACGACTTCGGCCTCCAGGGCGACCCGCCGAGCCACCCGGAGCTGCTGGAGTGGTTGGCGGGGGAGCTGCTCCGCGGCGGCTGGCGGCTCAAGCCCCTCCACAAGCTCCTCATGACGAGCGCGGTCTACATGGAATCGTCCGACGCCGATCCCGCGAAGGCGAAGCTCGACCCTGACGACCGCCTCCTCTGGCGGCGGCCCCTGCGGCGCCTCGAGGGCGAGGCGATCCGCGACTCGATGCTCGCGGTGAGCGGAGTCCTCGACCGGACGATGTACGGCCCCGGGACGCTGGACGAGGGGATGAGCCGGCGGAGCATCTACTTCTTCCAGAAGCGTTCGAGGCTCATCCCGATGATGATGCTCTTCGACGCGCCGGAGGCGCTGGTCTCGATCGGCGCGCGCCCGAGCACCACGATCGCCCCGCAGGCGCTCCATTTCATGAACAGCCCGCACGTACGCAAGTACGCGGCGGCCCTCGCGAAGCGCCTTCCCGCGGAGGGCGTGGTCGACGCGGCCTACCGGGCGGCGCTGGGGCGGAACTCCACGGACCGGGAGCGGGAGGCGGCTCAGGCGTTCCTGCGCGGCCAGGCGGAGTCCTACCGGAAAGAAGGCAAGGCGGACGCGTCGCGGGCCGACCTTTGCCAGGTCCTCTTCAGCATGAGCGAGTTCGTCTATGTCGACTAGGTCGATTAGCCGTCGCGACCTCCTGTGCCGGGCCGGGAGCGGTCTCGGGATGCTTGGCCTGGCGAGCCTGCTCCACGAGAAGAACCTGCTCGCGGGCGACGATCCGCGCGACCCGCTCGCGCCGCGCGGCGGGCACTTCCCCGCCCGCGCGAAGGCGGTGATCTGGCTCTTCATCAACGGCGGCCCGAGCCACGTGGACACGTGGGATTACAAGCCCGAGCTGGCGAAGCGCGATGGCCAGGAGCTGGCCGGCTTCAACAAGTTCACCGGCTTCTTCGCGAACGAGGTGGGCGGCCTGATGAAGTCGCCGTTCACGTTCAAGCAATACGGACAGTCGGGCAAGTGGGTCTCGAGCCTCTTCCCGCATCTGTCGCGGCACGTGGACAAGATGGCGTTCATCCATTCGGGCTACACCGAGTCGAACAACCACAGCCCGGCGCTCTTCATGATGAATTCCGGCGAGATGCGCATGGGCTACCCGTGCGTGGGCTCGTGGGTGACGTACGGGCTCGGCTCCGAGAGCCGGAACCTGCCGGCCTTCGTGGTGATGTCCGATCCGCTGGGGCGCGGCCTGCCCAAGGGGCACGCGCAGAACTGGGGCGCCGGCTTCCTCCCGAGCGTCTTCCAGGGCACCTACCTGAAGCCGCAGGGCGTGCCGATCGACAACATGAACCCGCCCGCGGAGCTGGCGGGGGACCGGCAGCGCCGGCAGCTGGATCTGCTGGCGGACCTGAACCGCCGCCACCAGGAGGCGAACCCGGCCGACCGGGAGCTCGCCGCGCGGATCGAGAGCTTCGAGCTGGCCTACCGGATGCAGTCGGCGGCCCCGGAGGCGCTGGACCTCGACGCGGAACCGGAGTCGATCAAGAAGCTCTACGGCCTCGACAACAAGAAGTGCGTCCACTTCGCGCGGCAGTGCCTGATCGCGCGGCGGATGGTGGAGCGCGGCGTGCGCTTCGTGCAGATCTACTCGGGCGGCATGGAGAACCAGCTCTCCTGGGACGGCCACAAGGACATCCTGGGGAACCACAGCGGGTTCGCGGCGGAGACGGACCAGCCGATCGCGGGCCTGCTGGCGGACCTCGAGGCGCGGGGGCTGCTGGACGAGACGCTCGTCGTCTGGGGCGGCGAGTTCGGCCGCCTCCCGATCGCGCAGAAGGGCGGCCAGCCGGGGCGCGACCACAACCCGCACGCCTTCACGGTGTGGCTTGCGGGCGGCGGCGCGAAGGGCGGCGTCTCCTACGGCGCCACGGACGAGATCGGCTTCAAGTCGGTGGAGAACCGCGTGAGCGTGCACGACCTCCACGCGACGCTGCTGCACCTCCTGGGCCTCGACCCCAAGAAGCTGACGTACCGCCACAACAGCCTGGAGCAGCGCCTCACGACGATCACGGTGGACGCCCGCGTGATCCGCGAGGTGCTGGCGTAGCGCACCCTCTTGCTTTCTGATCTAATCGCGGGAATGTCCGATCCCGCCCCCGCAGGGCCGCCGTTCCCCAGGGAGATCCGGATCGCCGTCGGGTTCTTCATCCTCAGCGCCGTCTGGACGGGGTACCACCTGGTCTCCTCGCTGCTCTTGTCCCTCAATCGCAGCATCGAGGAGACTTGGATTCTGGAGGGGTCCCACCTCGTCCTGCAGGTCCTCTGCATCATGGGCCTGGCGCGGCGCTCCGCCTGGGGCTGGTGGACCTCCGTCTTCTATCTCGGCGTCCTCTGCCTGGGCAGCGTTCACACGATCCGCTTCATCGTGGCGTACTCGCAAGGCCAGTTCAACCGGGGTGAGTTCCCGATCTTCTTAATGGCCCTGGGCGGCGTCCTGGGTCTCCTGGCCGGCGGCGTCCTCGTGCTCCTCATCCGCTGCCGCCGCCGCGGGGCGTACGCGGTCCCGGCGCCGGCCTGAGGGCCCGCGCTCA
>JAHFOZ010000051.1:14209-16566 GCA_023261405.1 Planctomycetota bacterium | reverse complement strand
GCTGAAGGTCATCTACCCCTTCGTCAAGGACTCCGTGAAGACCTGGACGGTGGAGGTCCGCGGAGATCCGAAGAGGGTGGTGATCGAACGCAAGGAGACGAAGAAGCCGGGGGACCCCGTCCCCACGGTGAAGTGGAGCCTCCTCGAGCCCGCCGGGATCAAGGTGGACCCCGAGTCCGTGGAGCGCTTCGTGAGCAACATGATGGTCCAGCGGATCACGAGCTTCATGGGGGAGCAGGACCTCAAGCTCTTTCGTCTCGACCCGCCGGACGTGACGGTCGGCGTCGAGCTGACGGACGGGCGGAAGCATTTCTTCGAGTTCGGTCTCAACGTGAGGGGCTATCTCCGGCGGGACAGGGTGGACGAGGTCTTTGAGGTCATCCCCGAGAAGGTGGAACTCCTGCGGCGGCTGGAGCTCAACTTCATGCACGACGAGGTCTTCAACGTCCCGCGCGAGAACCTGCGGAAGTTCGCCGTGGCGTGGAAGGGCGGGGGGGCGATCCCGGACGCGTACGAGATCCGGTTGGTGGACGAAAAGGAGAAGGCCTGGGCGTTTTCGGATCCGAAGTACAAGGGCAAGCCGGTCGATGCCGCGCGCCTGGCGGGGATCGTCATCGGCATGGAGTACATCAGGGCCGTCGCGTGGGTGGGGCGGGGGGAGGAGGCGTTGAAGAAGGCGGGGCTCCTGAACGAGGCGATGGCGGCGATGGTGGTTACCATCTCCTGGGACGGGGGTCCGCCCGAGGGGACGACCCTGTATATCGGCCAGAACAGGGAATCAGAAGAGCACCCCCTCTACCACGCCACGATGAAGGACAGCGGGGTCGTCTTCCAGATCCCGTACAACTTCGTGAGGAATCTCAAGCCGGCCCCGGTTCCCCGGGAGTGACGCCCCGCCGGGGCGGTCAACGCTTGACGCTACCCCCCGCGGGGGCCTATCCTAGCGAACCCATGAACCTCGATGAGATCAAGCGCATCCTCCAGCTGATGGAGGATAACAAGCTGGTGGAGTTCGAGTACGAGGACGAAGGCCGCCGGCTGAAGCTGCGTCGTGCCGAGGACCGGACCATCGCGACCGCGTTGCCCATGGCGGTCTCCGCGGCGGTCTCCGCCCCCGTGGCGGTATCGGGGGCGCCGGCTCCTTCGGCGGAGGCGGTCCGCCCCGCCAATTTCGTGGAATTCAAATCTCCCTTGGTAGGAACCTACTACCGGTCCGCCAAGCCCGACTCCGAGCCGTTCGTGAACGTGGGGGACGAGGTGGGGCCGGAGAAGGTGCTCTGCATCATCGAGGCCATGAAGGTCATGAACGAGATCAAGGCCGAGATGTCCGGCGTGGTCCGCGAGATCCTCGTCGAGAACGGCCAGGCCGTCGAGTACGGCGAACTCCTTTTCCTCATCGAGAAGAAGTAGCGATGTAGCCTCGGGGTACAAAACAACCAGGTTGTTTTGTGCCTGCGGGAACAAGACACTCCGAAGGGCTTGTTCCTTTCCCTGCAGCTTCCCCGCGGCGTCTAATGGGCGGATGAGCCTCCTCCTGGCGTTACTCCTGCATCCCCCGCAGGAGGACCGGCTGCGCGCCGAGGGGCCGCCCTTCCTGGTCTTCGGGGAGACCGCCGAGCTGCGCCTCGAGACCTCCCTGAAGGATACGGTGCCGGTCTGGCGAGTGGCGGATGCCGCCGCCGCCATCGAGACCGTCCCCGCCTTTGATCCGGGCAACCGGACCGTCCGGGGAGTGGACCGGCTCCAGGTCCGGTCGCTCGGGAAGGCGGAAGGAGACGTCCTGCTGACCGTGGCCCTGGAGCGCCGGGGGGTCAGGGTGGCCCAGGCGGAGCACCGCCTCCGGGTGGGGCCGGCCCTCCGAGTGCGCGCCTGGTGCCGGGTCGTGGAACACCCCTCCGGCGGCACCCGGCGCGGGGCGTTTTTCCGGGACGAAGACGCCCGCCGCGAACTCCAGGAGGCGGTCAACCGCCACCTCCGCCCCCTCGGGATCGAAGTGACCCTCGAGCCCGGGAGGCCGGTCAGCGCGCCCGACTCGTGGTTCGACGCCGATGGCCGCTTCCGCCCCGTGGCGCTCAAGGACGGCGAGAAGGCCCATTCGCTCACGCTCAAGGAACTCCTCAAGAACGACCAGCCCGGCGGGCTCAACCTCTATCTCGTCCGGGACTGCCACTGGACCACCGTGGAGGAGGGCTTCCGAAAGGTCATCACCGAGCACTCCCTCGCTGGCGTGGGCATGAAGGACGGTCAGGTGGTGCTCGACGACTCCGCCGACGTCCTCTCCCTGGCCCACGAGCTGGGGCACGCCTTCAGCCTGGACGACCTGAAGGAGAAGGCCGACCGCAGCCGCCTCATGTACT
>JAHFOZ010000051.1:3396-14199 GCA_023261405.1 Planctomycetota bacterium | reverse complement strand
ACGGCCTTCACGCGGACCGAGATGCTGGACGCGCGCACCCGCGCGCAGCTCCACCTGAAGAACCACCGCGCCGCGCGCCGCTCCTAGTCCTTGAATCCGGGGGCGGGGCTCGCCTATACTCCCCGGGCCCATGTTTTCCAGGATCCTCATCGCCAACCGGGGGGAGATCGCCCTCCGCATCATCCGTGCCTGCAAGGAACTCGGCGTCGAGACGGTGGCCGTCTATTCCGAGGCCGACCGCAACAGCCTCTACCTCAAACTGGCCGACTACGCCATCTGCATCGGGCCCGGGCCGGCCGCCAAGAGCTACCTGGACATCTCCCGGATCGTGAGCGCCGCCGAGATCGCCGACGTGGACGCCATCCACCCCGGCTACGGATTCCTCTCCGAGAACGCCCACTTCGCCGAGGTGTGCGAGAGCTGCCACATCAAGTTCATCGGGCCGCCCCCCGAGGCCTCCCGGGCCACGGGCGACACGGTCAACGCCCGCGAGCTGGCCAAGCGCCTCAAGATCCCCACCATCCCCGGCAGCGAGACGGCGGTGAAGGACGACAAGGAGTCCCTGGAGATCGCGCACCGGGTGGGCTACCCGGTGATGATCAAGGCCGCCGGCGGCGGCGGCGGGCGCGGCATGCGGATGGCCCACAACGACGTCTCGCTCGTCCATAACTTCATCGCCGCCCAGGCGGAAGCCGGCGCCGCCTTCAAGAACAGCGCCGTCTACATCGAGAAGTACATCGAGAAGGCGCGCCACATCGAGATCCAGATCCTGGCCGACCAGCACGGGAACATCGTCCACCTCGGCGAGCGGGACTGCACCATCCAGAGGCGCTTCCAGAAGCTCATCGAGGAGGCGCCCTCGCCGGTGATGACCCATTCCCTCCGGAAGGACATGGGCAATTCGGCGATCTCCTTCGCCCGCGCGGCGAAGTACGTGAACGCCGGCACCTGCGAGTTCCTGGTGGACGAGCGCCACCGCTACTACTTCATCGAGATGAACGCCCGCATCCAGGTGGAGCACCCGGTGACCGAGATGGTCACGGGCATCGACCTCGTGAAGGAGCAGATCCGCATCGCCGCCGGCGAAAAGCTGCGCTTCAGGCAGGGCGACATCACCTGGACGGGCGTGGCCATCGAGTGCCGCATCAACGCGGAGAATCCGAACGACGGCTTCAAGCCGAGCCCGGGCCGGATCACCACCTACTACGCGCCGGGCGGTCCGGGGGTGCGGATCGACAGCCACGTCTACAGCGGCTACTCCATCCCGCCCTTTTACGACTCCATGATCGGGAAGCTCATCGTCCACCGCCCCACGCGCGACGAGGCGGTGCAGGCCATGAAGCGCGCGCTCTCCGAGTTCGTCGTGGAGGGCGTCCAGACCACCATCCCCCTCCACCTGGCCATCTTCGACCACACCCAGTACATCAAGGGGCAGGTCGACACGACTTTCATCGAGAGCTACTTCGGAAAGTAGCTCAGCGCAAGGGCTGCGAGAGCGCGATCCCCACGACCGCCGCGCCGACGCCGATGGCCACGAGTACCGGGAGGATGGCCGCCCCGAACGCCCGGAACTTCGAGAGCCCGTGCACCTCGCGGAAGCCGTGATAGTGGAGCAGGGTCCGGAAGATCGTGGCCACGATCGGCCCGACATAGGGGATCAGGTTCCACGCCTCCGCCCCGCTCGCGTACCCCACCACCCGGAGCGTCCCCTGGAACGCGCCCCTGCCGCCCAGGACTTTGAGGAGGAGGTGCCAGCAGAGGGTGGCGGCGTAGAGTCCCGCCGCGACCGCGAGGAACGTGGCCGGGATCGCCGCCAGCAGGATTCCCGCGCCCCCGAGCCCTTCGCCGAAGGAGACCTGTTCTCCCCGCATGGCCCTCAGCCCCCCGGCCCCCATCGCCACGAGCGCGACCGCCACGATGACCTGCGCCACAAAGCCGTAGGCGAACCCCAGCGGCCACTTGTGCCCGGTGGAGACGGGGAGGTTCCGGAAGAATTCTCTGGGGCACAGGTTCGACTGCAGCCATGTCCCCCACCAGCGGCGCCCGACGCCCTTGGAGAGGTCCTCCCAGGCGCAGCGCATCGCCGGCTTTTCGATGATCTCGATCTCCCGCCGCCGCTCGGGCCTCTCCCCGTCGCCGCAGTACTTGCAGATCGTGGCCGTGGCCGCGATCTCCTCCGCGCAGGCGGCGCAGCGGCGGACCATGCGCTGCGAGCAGGTCGGGCAGTCGGGCGTGGAGGGCGCCGCCTTGGCGCCGCAGTGTGGGCAGCGGAAGATCATGGTCGGGTCCTCACGCCGATAGGATCAGCAATCGCCATGCCACGCGGAAGGGGCGGATTTGGGGCCGGGGGAGGGGAAGGGGATTGAAAGATTGAAAGGGCCCTTCAACGACTGAAAGGCCCTTTCAGAAAGTCTAGTACTCCTTGTTCGCCGGGGTGGGCTTGTACTCCTCCGGCACCGTCTTTCCCCAGCAAATCTTCCCGCTGAGCTTTTCGACCACGGAAATCCAGAGCGGGGTCTTGTGCTTCCGGCAGACCACGCGGCCGCAGTGGCTGGTCTTGCACTCCGACGAGGAGATGAGCGAAGATCCCTTGTGGCCGGCGACCTTGACGCAAGCCTGGCAGTTGGTCTTGACGAAGAGTCCGGCCGCGGCAATGCCGGCCAGCAGCGTGAGCGCCATGAGCAGTTTCCGGCAGCAGCGCTTCTTCTTCGGCGCGGGCTTCGAATCCTCGATGAACTGGATGCCCGGCTCGGGGGCCGGGGGCCGCGAGGTGGCGGCGCCCTCGCCGCAGTACTTGCAGGTCGACGCCGTGGCCGCGATCTGCTCCGAGCAATGGGGGCAGGGGCGGACCATGCGCCGGGCGCAGCCGGGACAATCCTGGGTCGAGGGGGCGACCTTGATTCCGCAGTGGGGGCAATGAAGAATCATGATTCAGTCCTCCGGATTATAGGACGCGCGGGAAGGGGGATCATGTCGGGAATTCGCTACTCCAGGTTGGCGTGCCGCCGCCGCACCTTGCTGCCGGAGATGCGCAACTCGTGCATCGCCGTGAGGATCACCGAGTCGAGGTACAGGAACAGCGCCTGCTCGAACAGGGAGCGCGCGGGCTGGCGGGTCTCGCGGCCGCGCTCCAGGGGGGCGGGGATCGTGATCGTCATGTTCGCCAGCTTCGCCAGGGGCGAGCGCGGCCGGGCGGTGAGCGCCACCACGCGCGCCCCGATGCGGCGCGCCTTGCGGGCCATGTAGAGCGGGAACAGCGTCGTGCCCGTCCCCGAGCACGCCACCAGCAGGTCGCCCCGCGCCACCGCGGGCGCCGTGATCTCGTGCGCGAGATGGACGTCGAAGCCCAGGTGCATCAGCCGCTGGCCGAAGGCCTGGACCACGAGACCGCTCCGGCCCACCCCCGTGATGTAGACGTGCTTGGTCCTGCGGAGCTCGGAGCAGAACTTCCGGGAGGCCTCCTCGCTGATGCGCGGGAGCACCGAGGCCACCTCCGCCAGGACCACGTCGCGGAAGGCCTTCATTCGAGGACCAGCCGGCAGGCGTCGTAGGTGGGGCCCTCGATGCAGATGCGCGAGTAGCGCCAGTCGGCCCCGTCGTCGCTCAGGACCCTGGTCACGCAGGCCCCGCAGGCCCCGAGCGCGCACCCCATGTGCTTCTCCATCGACACCTCGCACGGCAGCCCCTCGCGCCGCGCGATCCGGACCACCGCCTCCATCATGCGCTCCGGGCCGCAGGTGTAGACCTGCAGGTCCTTCCGGTCGAGCGCGGGGAGCTGCTCCTCGATCAGCTGGGTCACGAGTCCCTTCCGTCCGCGCGAGCCGTCCTCGGTGACGGCCTGCGCCTCGACCCCGACCCCGGCGAAGTCGTCGATCCCGTAGAGCATAGCCTCCGTGCGGCCGCCGAAGAGCAGGAGCATCCTGGGGTTCCGGCCGCGCGCGCGCGCCTGCTTCGCGAAGAAGTAGAAGGGCACGATCCCGACGCCGCCGGCCACGAACACCCACGTCTTCGCGGGTTTCGGGGTGAACCCGAGGCCGAGTGGCCCCAGGTAGCCCATCCGCGCGCCCGGCGCCTTCCGTGCCATCGCCTCGGTCCCCCTGCCCACGACCGTGTAGAGGAGGTCCACGTGCAGGGTCCCGTCGTCCCCGTCGCGCACGTCCCAGTAGCTGAACGGGCGGCGGAGCAGGGGGTCGGTGGAGAACTCCGTGAGGATGTGGCAGAACTGCCCGGCCTCCACGGCATCGTGCCGCGGGACCGCGAGCGTCATCTTCCAGCAGTTCGTGGAGTACCGGTCCTGGCGCACGACCGTGGCGTCGCCGTTGTAGATTCCGGCCATCGGGGCGCGATTGTAGCAGACGGCCTCCGGGGCGGCGAGTGTTAGAGTCCGTCGGGCGGGCAAAGGCGGGCTGGACAGCCCGCGTCCCGCATGATATGAAGGGGCCCTCATGCGGGAGCTGGAATTCGCGAAGCGTATCACCGTCAAGGCGGGCGACTTCATCCGGAAGCACCAGTCGGGCCCCCGCGACATCCGCTACAAGGACGGGCCCTCCAACCTCGTCACCGACATGGACCACGCCTCCGAGGAGATGATCGTTTCCGCCCTGCGGCGCGAGTTCCCGGACCACGCCGTGGTCGCCGAGGAGCGCGGGGCGAAGGGCGACTCGCCCTTCAAGTGGTACATCGATCCGGTGGACGGGACCACGAACTACGCCCACGGGTTCCCCGTCTACGGCGTCACGATGGCGCTCGAGGTCCGCGGGAGGCTCGAGGTGGGGGTGACCTACGCGCCGGCGCTGGGCGAGCTCTTCTGGGCCAGGCGGGGAGGCGGCGCCTTCCGGAACGGGAGGCGCATCCGCGTCTCGCGCGTCGCGAAGGTCGAGGAGGCCCTCCTCTGCACCGGGTTCCCCTACAAGGTCGAGTACCGCAAGCACAACCTGAAGTACTTCACGAAGTTCCTCATGCAGGCCCAGGCCATCCGCCGCGCGGGGGCCGCGTCGCTCGACCTGGCCTGGACCGCCTGCGGCATCTTCGACGGGTTCTGGGAGATGCGCCTGGGGCCCTGGGACATGGCGGCCGGCGTGGTGATCCTCGAGGAAGCCGGCGCGCGCGTCACGGATTTCTCCGGCGGCCCGGCCACGCTCGAGGGAGGGCAGTGCCTGGGGGCCAATCCGCGCCTTCACCGGCAGATGCTTGCCGTCATGAAGAGCGTTCGCATATACTAGCGCCCCATGCCCGGCGAACTGGATAGGATCAGTCGCATGCTCGACGAGGGTTCGGCCGAGCTCCAATGCGCCGCCGCGCGTGTTCTGGGGGAGTTGAAGCCGAAGGACCCGGGCGTCCGCAAGTCCCTCGCCGGGGCTTTGAAGTCCCCCAACGAGACCGTGCGCCTCTACGCCGTGGAGGCCCTCGCCGGAATCGACGCCGTGGGGGCGCTTCCGCATCTGGTGCCCCTCCTGGCCGGCCCGGATGCCGTGCGGAACCGGGTGACGGCCATTCTCACGGAGATCGGGGCCGCGGCGGCGGAGCCCCTTCGCGAGCGCCTCGAGAAGGCCGACCCTGCCGTGCGCAAGGGGATCCTCGAAGTCCTCGGCCGCCTCAAGGGCGTCGACGTCACCGAGGGGCTCTTCGCGGGGCTCCTGGACTCCGACCTCGAGGTCGTGAAGAAGGCGGCCCAGGCGTACCGCCAGCGGCTGGAGGGATTGTCGGGGCCGGAGAAGCCCAAGGCGCTCAGGAAGATCCTGGAGTTCATGGAGTCGCCCCGGGTCCAGAAGTTGAAGACCCCGCTCGCCTCCTGCCTCCTCATCGTGGGGGCCTTCCGCGACGCGTCGGCGGTCAAGCCCGTCCTGGGCTACCTGGACCGGAAGCAGCCCCCCGCGGTGCGCAACCACGCGCTGCTCGCCCTTCAGCTCCTGCCCTTCGAGGGGGCCGCCGCGAAGGCGGTGGCCTCCAGGGTCCTGCCGCTCCTGTCCGAGGGCGAGATCAACGAGATCGTGCGGCCCGCCCTGGAACTGCTCGCGAAGCTCGAGGTCGGCAAGGAGGAGGCCGAGAGGCTGCTCAAGGCCCTGAAGAGCGCGTACCCTCCCGTGCGTCTCTACGCGCTCAAGGCGCTCGCCCCGGTGGGGACGTCGAAGGTGGCCGAGGTGCTGCTCGAGGCGCTGCAGGGGGCCGACCCGGGGATGGCGGAGGCCGCGGGGAATTCCCTCCGGGCGAACCCTGATTTCGCCCCCGTCCTCGTCAAGGCGCTCGACCGGTCCGAGGAAGGCGAGGGGCAGTGGAGGATCGCGAACGTCCTCCGCACCTACCGGAACGTGCTGGAAAAGGCGGTGGTCCGGCGGTTCCTGGACTCGGCCTTCTCGATGCTCTCGAAGAAGAAGAGCGGCTTCCAGGTGTACGTCGAGGTGGCGCGCGCCGCGGCGCCGGATCTCGTGAAGTCGGCGGCGCTGAAGAAGGGCCGGCAGCTCCTGGCCGCGAGGAAGTTCGAGGATGCGGAGCGGTTCCTGCGCCTTCTCTCCCGGGATGACCTGGCCACGCCGGAGAGCGACCTCGCGCTCGCGATCGCCCAGCTCAACCTGCAGCGCCTCGACCCCGCCACGGCGCGGGGCGACCGGGGGAACGCCCTCTCGCTCTTCTCGAAGGTGGCGCGGAAGGACGGCTTCCCGTTCCTGAAGAGCCTGGAGAAGGACGCGGGGCTGATCACGCCGGAGGGGCTGCTCTACCTCGGGTTCGCCCTCATCGAGAGGCCCGGGCCGGAGCGCGACACGGGGGCGGAGATCCTGAAGCTCGTGGCGAAGAAGTACGCGTCGAAGGAGTCCGGCCAGGTCGCCCGCCAGAAGCTCAAGACCCAGGGGATCGGGTAGCGTGCACCAGCTCATTGACATCCGGAAGGAGGATGAGCTCAAGTTCGACGACCAGGGGGTCGCCACCCTCTTCTCCTCCGCGGACGCGTCGGTGGCCTTCGGGCGCGTCCCGCCCGGCCAGATGGGGATGCAGGGGCTCTCCGCCCCGGGGGCCGAAGACAACGCGTTTGTGATGAGCGGGATGCTCTCCTATCCCACGGAAGGCAGCAGGGATGTCTTCGTCGCGAAAGGCTCCTGGGTGGTGGCGCGTCCGGGAGAGGTGCATGGATACTGGAACAAGAGCGCCAAGCCCGTGACCCTCCTCATGTTCCGCGCGAGGACCACGGCGAAGGCGGGGCCCGGGCAGCAGCGCATCTACAGGCCCGCCGACTCGGGCATGCTGAAGGGAGTTACCCCCGTGCGCTCGGTGGGCTACGAGACCCTGGCCTCCCGGGGCGAGAACATCACGCTCCACCCCGGGGAGCCCACGGAACTCGTCCCGGCCCTCTGCTCCGTCCTGCTGGTGACCGAGGGGCGGATGATGGCCCTCTTCAGCCGCCAGAAGATCTCGCTGGACTACGGGGAGGGCCTGGTCTTCATCCGCGAGGCCGTCGAGGTCATCGGGGTCGGCGGGCTGTCCCAGGCGGTCCTCTTCTCAACGGTGCGTTGAGAGGGCCCTCAGGCGCGGACGACTTTTCCGGCGGCACCCTTCACGTCCCGGCAGGCGTTGCGCGTGTCCACCACCAGCCGCGCGTGCTTCACGATCCTCCCGTAGTCATACGACGAGTGGTCGGTCACGATCAGCACCGCGTCGGGCCCGGAGAGCGCCTTGTCCGTGAGTTCCACGGGCTTCACCTTCAGGTGCCGGTAGTGCCGCATCGCGGGGAGCTTCGGGAAGTAGGGGTCGTGGCAGCGCACCGTGACGCCCCGGGCCTCGAGCAGTTCGATGATCTTGAAGGAGGGGGACTCCCGCGGATCATCGATGTCCCGCTTGTAGGCCAGGCCCAGCACGAGCACCGTGGACCCGGTGAGGGCCCGGCCCCGCGCCTTGAGAGCCTCCTCGAGCCGGCCCGTGACATAGTAGGGCATCTGCACGTTGATCTCGCCGGCGAGGTCGATGAATCGCGTGGCGAACTGGTATTCGCGGGCCTTCCACGAGAGGTAGAAGGGGTCGATCGGGATGCAATGCCCGCCCAGGCCGGGGCCGGGGAAGAAGGGGTGAAAACCGAACGGCTTGGTGGACGCCGCCGCGATCACCTCCCAGACGTCGATCCCCATCTTCTCCAGGCACATCTTAAGCTCGTTCACGAGCGCGATGTTCACGCAGCGGTAGATGTTCTCGAGGAGCTTGGAGGATTCCGCCACCTCGCAGGAGGAGACCTCGACCACGCGCTTCACGGCCGAGCCGTAGAGGGCGGCTGCGAGCCTCAGGCTCTCCCCGTCGATCCCGCCCACCACCTTGGGGATGTCGGCGTTCGTCCACTTCCGGTTCCCGGGGTCCTCGCGCTCCGGGGAGAAGGCGAGGTGGTACGTCACGCCCGCCTTGTCGAGCTCCGGCTTCATGATCTCGCGCGTCGTGCCCGGGTAGGTGGTGGACTCGAGCACGACGAGCTGCCCCTCCCGCAGGTTCTTGCCGATCGTCTGGGCGGTCGTCCGGATGTGGGAGAGGTCCGGGCGCCCGTCCTCGAGGAGCGGCGTGGGCACGCAGATGAGGATGGCGTCCGCTTCGCGCAGTCGCCGGAAGTCCGCGGTGGGCTCGAACTTCCGGCGGATCTTCCGGAGGGTCGCCCCGGGGATCGACCTGATGTACGACTCGCCGCAGCGGAGCTTCTCGATCTTGGCGGGGTCGGTGTCGAAGCCCAGCACGCGGAAGCCCTTCGTCGCGAAGAGGCGGACCAGGGGGAGGCCGACGTAGCCCAGGCCGATCACCCCTACCACGGCCTTTCGCGCGCGGATGAGGCGCTCGAGGTTCATGGGGTCCCGAGGACCGCCCCGAGGACGTCCGCCGCCGCGTCGATGTGTCCCTTCTCCACGTTGAGCGCCGGCAGGAAGCGGATCGCCCCCTCGCCGCAGCCCAGGAGGAGGAGCCCCTTCCGGAAGGCGGCGTCCACGATGCGATTCCGGCGCTCCGTGTCGAACACCCCGGGCTTCTTCAGGACATCGACGGCCTGCAGGAGGCCCAGCCCGTGCGGCGGGGCGATCCCGTCGAACCTGATGGCAAGGGCCTGGAGCTTGGTCGCGAGCAGGCGGCCCATGCGCTCGGCGTTCGCGAGGAGGCCCCCTTCGATGAGCTCGATCGTCTTCAGGCCGGCGGCGCAGGCGAGCGGGTTCCCGCCGAAGGTGTTCGCGTGGGCGCCGCTGGGCCACTTCTGGAGGCCGGCGCGCGAGATCATGGCGCCGAGAGGGAGCCCGCCGCCGACCGGCTTTGCGCAGCAGAGGATGTCCGGCGTCACGCCCGAGTGCTCCACGGCCCACCACTTCCCCGTGCGGCCCAGGCCCGTCTGGATCTCGTCCACGACAAGCAGGATCCCGTGCTCGTCGCAGATCCGGCGCAGGCCCTCGAGGAAGCCGGGGGGGGCGACGTTGTACCCGCCCTCGCCCTGGACCGGCTCCACGAAGATCGCCGCGACGTCCTCCGGCGGCGTCGTTCTCTTGAACAGGACCTTCTCGATGAACTCGAGGTCGCCGTAGGGCGCATGGCTGACATCGCCGAGCAGCGGCGAGAAGTGGCGGCGCTGGACGGCCTTCGAGGCGGTGAGGGAGAGCGAGCCCATCGAGCGACCGTGGAAGCAGCCGAAGAACGCGATCATGCGGGGGCGCCGCGTGACGTAGCGCGCCAGCTTGATCGCCGCCTCGATCGCTTCCGTCCCCGAGTTCGTGAGGAAGCACTGCTTGGGGGAGTCGCCCGGGACGGTCGCGCAGAGCTTCTCCGCGAAGGCCGCCATCACCTCGTAGTAAAAGTCCGTCCCCGCCATGTGCACGAAGCGGCCGGCCTGCTCCGCGATCGCCTTCACGATCTCGGGATGCGCGTGGCCCAGCGCGTTCACCGCGACGCCCGCGGTGAAGTCCAGGAACTTGTTGCCGTCCGGGTCCCAGACGTAGGAGCCCTCTCCGCGGTCGATCACGAGGGGGTAGCCGCGGGTGTAGGCGGGGGAGATCACCTTCCGGTCGCGTTCCAGGATCGCGCGGGATTTCGGGCCGGGGAGCGGGGTCTTGAGGAGGGGGGCGAAGCCGTCCGTCGCCAGTTTCGCCTTCATGCGTGTTCTCGAATAGGTCGACGGATTATAACATGGGTGGAAGCATGGGCAACCGTATCCCGCACTCGCGGCCCCTCCTGGGAAGGGAGGAGGAGCGGGCCGCGGTCCGCGTCCTGCGGAGTGGACAGCCTGGCGGCGGCGAGGAGGTGTCCCGCTTCGAGGATGCGATGGCCCGCTTCCTCGGGGGAGGCTCCGCCGTGGCGCTCCACTCGGGCAGCGCCGCGCTCCACCTGGCGCTCCTGGGACTCGGCGTGGGGAAGGGGGACCGCGTCCTCCTGCCCACCTACACGTGCGCCGCGGTCCTGAACGCCGTGAACTATGTCGGCGCGGAGCCGGTCCTGGCGGACGTCCTCCCGGAGACCGCGAACCTCGACCCCGCGGACGTGCGCAGGCGGCTGCGGGCGCGCACGCGCGCCCTGATCGTCCCCCACATGTTCGGCCGCCCGGCACCGCTCCGGGAACTGGCGCGTCTCGGGGTCCCCATCGTGGAAGACTGCGCGATGGCCATCGGGGCGGGGACCGGGCTCGGGTCGGAAGTGTCCGTGTTCTCGTTCTATGCCACGAAGATGATGGCCACGGGGCACGGGGGCATGGTCGTCACGCGGGACCGGGGGATCCTGGGCCGGATCCGCGACCGGGTGGACTACGACAACCGCGACGACTACCGCGTCCGCTACAACTACCGGATGAGCGGGCTCGCGGCCGCGGTG
>JAHFOZ010000051.1:0-3386 GCA_023261405.1 Planctomycetota bacterium | reverse complement strand
GTGGGCCGGGTCCAGCTGGCCCGGGTCCCCGAATTCGTGAAGCGGCGCCGGCGTATCGCCGAAGAATATTACAGGGCGTCGGGCCTCGGGACGATTCCCGCCGGGCACGTCTTCTACCGGTTCGTGCCGCGCGTGGGCCCCGTGGAGCCCTTCGTCCGGTGGATGGCCTCGCGCGGGATCGAGTGCAAGCGCCCGGTGTTCCGGCCGCTGCACCGTTACTTCGCGCGGTCACCGGGGGACTTTCCGGGTGCGGAAGAATTGCATCGAACCTGCGCCTCCGTCCCCCTCTACCCGGCCCTCGCCGGGGCGGAGGTGGATCGCGTGGCACGCGCGCTTCGCGCTCGCTTTTCTTAGATTCCTGCGGTCCACCACCGGGACGACCATCTCCCTCCTCTTCGTCCTGTCCCTCGCCGCCCAGGACGCGCCCCGCCGCGAGCGCGTCCGCTTCATCGACGGGCGGGCCGAGATCTGCGAAGTGCTGTCCGCGGACCTCCTGGGCGTGACGCTCCGGCTCGAAGGGGTCCCCAAGGCCGTCGCCTTTCCCTGGTGGCAGCTCGATCCCGCCGACGCCGGCGCGTTGCGCGACCGGCATCTGGGAAAGTCGGCCGGGACGGTGGCGCCCGCCGAACTTCCGGTGGACGGGCTCCGGGTGCGGACGCTCGACGGAAAGACCTACGAGGGCATCGCGCTCGCGGGGGCGCCCCCGCGCGAGCTGTGGCTGAAGAACGCGGACGGGAAGTTCGTCGTTCCCGTCGACTCGATCGCCGCGCGCGAGGAGGTCAAGCTCGCGGTCCAGCGGGTGTATTCCGCCGACGAGCTGCTCGGGCTTCTCGTGGGCCGGGCGCGTCCCGCCACGGCGGAGGAGGCCGACCGGCTGGGGGCCCAGCTCCTCAAGGCCCGGCTCCAGGACCGCGCCCTGGCGGCCTTCCGCCTGGCGGAGATCCTCCGGAACCCGGACCGCCCCGAGTCGGTGCTCTACCGGGGCCTGGCGGGCCTTCGCGAGCGCGTGGAAGCCATCGCGGTGCGGCGCTCGGTCTTCCAGGCCCAGGAGAGCTGGCTCCTGGGCGACTACGACGCCGCCCTCGGCCAGATCGAGGCGATCGAGAAGCTCGGCCCCCCCGACCTCCCGGGCGAGGAGGTGCTGCGGGAGTTGCGGCGACTGCGCGCGCAGATCCAGGGGTACAGGAATTCCGCGCGCGACGAGCGCATCGTCCAGGAGTGGGACCGCACGGTGGAGGCCTGGCTGAAGGGCCGGGCGATGGACCGGGCGCTGCCCTGGGACGAGGCGCGCGCGTGGGTGGAGCAGAAGATGGCGGCCGAGGTCCTCGAGCAGGTCCGCCGTCGCGCCAACTTCAGCCCCGACGATCCGGCGGTGAAGCTCGCCTGGGACCGCCGCGCCGGGAACGGCTTCAAGCATTCCTACGACGAGGGCTCCTGGATCGTCCTGGGTCCGGACTCGCGCGACCCGAAAGTCTGGTGGGAGGCTGCGGACGATGCGGCGCGATACAAAGTCCTGAAGGGCTTGTATGTCGAGAAGCACCGAAAGGTGCTGCAGGCGGAGGCGAAAAGCTGTCCCGCCTGCGGAGGCACGGGCCTCGAGGCCGCCGGCGCGGTCTGCCCCGCCTGCCTGGGCCTCAAGTCCTTCCGGGTGCTGATCTATCGCTGATGGGCGCGCCGTCGCGCGCCTACTGGTCGACGGAGTAGTTGGTCGCTTCCTTGGTGATGACGATGTCGTGCGGGTGGCTCTCGCGGAGGGCGGCGCCCGTGATCCGCATGAACTTCGTGTCGCGGCGGAGCTCGTCGATCGAGGCGCAGCCGCAATAGCCCATGCCGGCGCGCAAGCCGCCCACGAGCTGGTAGACGAACTCGGAGAGCCGGCCCTTGAAGGGGACCATGCCCTCGACGCCTTCGGGCACCAGCTTGGACCTCTCCTCGACCTTGCCCTGGCCGTAGCGCTCCTTGGAGCCCTTGACCATCGCGCCCTCGGAGCCCATGCCGCGGTAGACCTTGTAGCTGCGGCCTGTGTGGATCACCGTCTCCCCCGGGCTCTCCTCGCAGCCGGCCAGCAGGCTCCCCACCATGACGCTCGAGGCGCCCGCCGCGATGGCCTTGGGAATGTCGCCCGAGTGGCGGATGCCGCCGTCGGCGATCACCGGGATGCCCGCCTTCTCGGCCTCCCGGGCCACGTCCCACACGGCGGTGATCTGGGGGACCCCCACGCCCGCGATGATGCGGGTCGTGCAGATCGAGCCCGGCCCGATGCCCACTTTCAGGCCGTCCACGCCCGCGGCGATGAGGTCGCGGGCCGCCTCCGCCGTCGCGATGTTCCCGGCGACGACGGCGCGGTCCTTGTAGTCCGCCTTGATGGCACGGACGGCGTCAAGCACGTTCTTCGAGTGCCCGTGCGCCGTGTCCACCACGAGCAGGTCCGCGTCCGCCTCCACGAGCGCGCGGATGCGCTCCCGGTCGTTCACGCCCACCGCCGCCCCCACGCGCAGGCGGCCCCGGGCGTCCTTGCAGGCGTGGGGATGGAGCGTGCGCTTGTTGATGTCCTTCATCGTGACGAGACCGCGCAGGTTGAAGTCCGCGTCGACCAGGAGAAGCTTCTCGACCTTGCGCTCGTTCAGGAGGGAACGGACCTGCTCGACCGGGATTCCAGGCGCGGCGGTGACGAGCGGGGACTTCGTCATGACGGCGTCGAGCCGCTTCGCGTCGTCCGTCATAAACCGCAGGTCGCGGCTGGTCACGATGCCCACGAGCTTCGTCCCCCGCGTGACCGGGATGCCGCTGATGTTCTGCTCCCGCATCACCCGGCGGGCCGTGCCGACCGTCTCCTCCGGCGACAGGCAGACCGGGTCGGCGATGACCACGGCCTCGAACCGCTTCACGCGCGTCACCTCCCGGGCCTGGTCCTGCACCGAGAGGTTGCGGTGGATGAATCCGATCCCCCCCTCCTGGGCGAGGGCGATGGCCAGGCGGGATTCCGTCACCGTGTCCATGGCGGCGGACACGATCGGGATGTTGAGCCGGATGTCGCGGGTGAGCTGGGTGGAGGTGTCGACTTCCGTGGGCACGACGCTGGACAGGCGCGGGATCAGAAGCACGTCGTCGAACGTGATCCCTTCACCCACGATCTTGTCGATCATACGGCCGTCGTTGATCGGGCGACTATACTGACGCACTCCGGGGCCGTCAAGCGAAAATGCCTGCCCCGCGCGCGGGCGCCTGATATAATCCGCCCAACCCATGAGCTTCCCGATCGTTAAAGGGCGCACGATGCTGCGTGTCCTGCTCGTCCCGGTGCTCCTGACCCTGGTCGCGTCCGGCTGCGGCGGCCCGTCCGCCTCGGAGAGCGGGACGCTCGACCTCTTCGACAGGGTGGCGTC
>JAHFOZ010000050.1:11113-16677 GCA_023261405.1 Planctomycetota bacterium | reverse complement strand
AGATCTGGACGATGTCGCGGATGAGCACCATGCCGTCGTGTCCGGTGTCGTCGATGCGCCCCACGAAGGGGCTGATGAAGTACGCCCCCGCCTTGGCGGCGAACATCGCCTGGATCGCGCTGAAGCAGAGGGTGACGTTCACCTTGATCCCCTCGGAACTGCAGCCCTTGACGGCCTTGAGGCCCTCGCGGGTCAGCGGGATCTTGACCACGACGTTCGGGGCGAGCTTCGCAATCCGGCGCGCCTCGGGCATCAGGTCTTCGAATTTCTCGGAGATGCACTCCGCCGAGACCGGGCCCGGGCAGACCTCGCAGATCTCCCGGATGGCGTCCTCGAACTTGCGCTTCTCCCTCGAAATGAGCGTGGGGTTCGTGGTCACGCCGTCGAGGAAGCCGAGCTTCGCGGCCTCCTTGATCTCATTGACGTTCGCGGTGTCGAGAAAGATCTTCATGGGCTCCCCTATGGTTTTCCTTTCAGCGCTTCCAGTCTCTGCAGCTCCGCCCGGGCCGCGGGATCGCCCGCCCCCAGGACCTTGTACGCCCCGATCGCCTGCTCCAGCAGGCCGCGGTGCGTGTACAGCCGGCCCAGCTCGCGAAGGGCCCGCTCGTCCACCTTGTCCACGCGCAGCACCTTCTCGTAGGTCCCCACCGCGCGGCTCTCGTCGCCCAGCACCTCGTGGCAGTACGCCAGGCGGTAGTACGCCTCTTTGAAGCGGTCCCGGTTCGAAACGGCGAACTCGTAGTGCGGCACCGCCTCCGCCAGGCGCCCCGCCGCCACCAGGGCGTTCCCCGCCTCGAAGCGCTCCAGCGCCACCTCGTCCGGGGGCGCCGCGCCCGAGGCGCACCCGCCGGCCGCCGCCAGGACCGCCGCCAGAACCCCCTTCATGGCCCCTTCTCCCCCGCCGCCACGGTGATCGGCAGGTAGATCCGATCGCTCTTCCCCGCGGCGACGTCGGTCACCGTGACCCTCACCCGGTACTTGCCCGGCGCCAGGGTCGCGGGAATCTTGAGCTTGAAGGTCTGGTAGAACTCGCTCACGGGGCCCGCGTAGGTGACCCGGTCCTCCCGGTCCTCGGGCTTGGCCTGGTCCCACTCCTGCACGGGAAGCTCCGCGGAGCGCTCGTCGAACAGCTTCCAGTCGTACTTGAGATGGAGTATATAGTCGGCCTCGCGGCGCCGCAACGCATAGTTCCGGGGCTCGACATAGATCAGGATGAGCCCGCCCGCGGTCACGCGGTCACTCCCGGCGGCCGTGTACTCGCGGTACCGCTTCACACGCGTGCAGAGCTCCGCGCGCTCGATCCCGAACCCGGCGGCCTTGCGGTCCTGCTCCGCCAGCTCCGCCAGCGCCTTCGCCGCCTCCTTGTGGTCGCCCAGCTCCCGCTTGAGGAAGAGCTCCAGGTACGGGACCAGGCGGTGCGTGCGGTTCTTGAGCGTGGAGAGCACCCGCTCCGCCTCCTCGAGATCCCCCTGGGACGCGTGCAGGAGCGCCAGCCGGAGGCGCTCGTCCTCGCTTTCCGGATTCTTCCCGGCAACCTGCTTCTGGAGCTTGAGCACGTCGTCGAACCCCGGGTCCTTGCGGGCGGGCGGCTCGGCGGCCGTGGGGACGACCCCCGGACCGGCCCCCTTGATCCCGCCTCCCCCCGGCCCTTCCAGGATGGGCAGCGGCGCGGGCTGGGGCGCGAGCAGGGGAATGGGCGGGGTCGGCTGCGGATGGACCTCAGCGACAGGCGGGGCGACGGGGGAAGGAGGCGGCCCAGCACCGGAGGGTGCCGAACAGGCCGAGAGAGAGAGGAACAGCGCAGTCACAACACTTCCCCCTCTCATGGATCCCCCCTCGATGCCGGACTACTTCGACTCGCAAGTTCGCGACCCGCTGGCCCCAGGGGCGCACCCGGTCCCAAACTGCTGCGGCTCAGTACTGAGAGCCCGACTCCCTATTTCAAATTAGATTTTATCGTATCTTGGTGTTTTTTCAAGCGCTCGGTCAGATTCCCGATCTGTCCCAGGCGCTTGTCGATGGCGGCGGGGTCGGGCGCCTGGTCGCGGTACTTCAGGTAGGTCTCCTTCGCGCGGGTGAACTCGCTCGCGGCAAGGTCGGCCTTCAGCTGGAGCGTCTTGAGCCGCTCCGGGTCGGTGGGGATCGGATCGAGGCCCACCGTCACCTCCTGGTAGTGCTTCGCCGCCTGCTTCACGTCCTCGTCCGCTTCCGCGAGGAATTCCTTCACCGTCTTCTCCACCACCGCGGGCTTGGGGGGCACGGGCGTGGGATCGGGCTTGGGTGTCGGGTTCGGGGCCGGCTTGGGCGCCGGGGTCGGACTGGGAGCCGGGGTCGGATCGGGCGGCTTCACCGCCGCCGGCGCCTTGGCCTCGAGCGCCGGCTTCTTGGCCGGATCGGCGCCGAACGCCACGACCTCGGTGATGCTGGTGCGGGCCTCCGCGCCCTCCCCTTCCACCAGGACCATCCTGGCGTTGAACCCAAGGACCTCGGCGGAGTACCACTCCTCCGTCTGGATCATGCTGTCTTCCGCCTTGGCCTGGACCTTCACGCGGAGACACTTGAGCTCGCGATCGCCGATCTTGAGCGTGTCCTCCCCGATCTCGGTGACGGCGCTCGAGGACGAGCCGCCCTGGGTCTTGAGCGGGACGAAGCCGACGGTGGGCCCTTCCTTGGCGAGCCACTCCCGCCTCATCCCCTGCCCTTCCTTGGTCTCCACGACGATGCAGGCGATCTCCTGGTCGCCGACCTTGAGCTTCTCCTCGCGCACCGCCTTGCCCCGGACGCCGACCTCCATGGGCAGTTCCTTGCTCTCCACCTTGCCGTCCGCGTGCGCGTCCATCTTCACCGTCACCGCCGCGTCGGTCACGGCGAGGACCGTGGTGTCGCCGAAACCACCGACCGTGGTCTTGTCTCCCACCTTGGAGGAGTTCTTCTCCCGCCGCCACGCGCCAGGCTTGAACGAGGCGTAGCGGTCCGGCCACTTCGGCGTGACCAGGGCGGGAGCGGGAGGCGGGGGCGCCTCGGCCTTGGGGAACTCGGCGGGGATCGACGCCGCATCCGGGCCGAAGTCGATGAGCTCCACCAGTGACCCGGCGGACTCGGACTTCACCAGGATGCCGGGCGCCTCGTCCGCGTACCAGGTCTTCCCGGCGGCCGTCTGGATCCACGTGCAGTTGAGGGCCTTGTCCTTCACCTGGACGGGCTCGGCGCCCATCGCGGTGGCCACCGTCTCGACCTCGCCGGCGACGGACTTGAGCCAGACGCGGCCGGCGCCCGGCCCCTCCTTGAGGAACCAGAACTTCGTCCCGCCGATCTGGACGACGCGGCAGGGGATGTCCTTGTCGCCCACCTTGACGGGCTCGTCGGAGAAACCCTTCGCGCCGCCGCCCTCGGCGAACTTCTGGGCGGCGTCTTCCACGTCCTTTGCGGCGCCGCCCTCGGCGCGGCGGCCGCCCAGCGTCACCGCGTCGTCGGTGAGCTTCTTGACGACCTTGTCCTCGAACGAGACGGCCTGTCCCGCCGTGATGCGGAAGCGGGCCCAGGTCCCGGGGAGCGCGCCGCCCCAGGGATGGAAGAACTTCGCGTTGAGCTCCACCACGGACTTCCCGGGCTGGGAGGCCGGGCCGGGCGTGACGGGCCTGGGGGGGTCGGGGTTCGCCGCCACGGCGGCGGCGGGATCGCCCTCCTTGCGCGGGAGCCGGCCGCGCATTCCCTTGATCTGGATCATGAGCGAGGGGATCTCGTCGGCGAGCTGGCTCACCTTGAGCTTGTCGATCGCCGCGGAGTCGTACTTCCCGATCTCCATCTCCTTGCACAGCTCGATGGAGCGCTTGACGTCGGGGTCCTGGGCGGCCGCCTCGAGCTCCTTGGGGGTCTCCCCATACATCACGGTCTTGTTCATGGCGTCGAGCTTCTTGTCGTCGTCCTTGAACCTGTGGTGGAGCTTCCGGAGCTCTTCGCGCTTGTCGTCGTTGACCTTGGTCCATTCCATCACGGGTCCGAGGCGCTCGCCGACGGCGGAGACCTTCTTCAGGACCTCCTCGATCTGACCGCGGAACGCGTCGGCCTCGTCCTTCTCGATGGGCTTGTCCTTCTCGCCGGCACGCTCGATGACCTTCGTCTCCAGTTTCGTGATCTCGTTCTTCAGCTTCTTCAGGTCGTCCCCGATGGCGAGGTACTCGACGAAGCGGGGATGCTTCTCGAGTTCCTTCTTCGCGGGCGGTTCGGGCAGCTTCTGGAGGCCGGCCGCCTGCAGCCCCCTGGAGATGAGGACCATGGCGATCGACCGGTCGCTGCCCTTCGCCTTCTTGAAGAAGCTGGCCGTCACGATGCCCACGAGGCCGATCACGATGAAGAGCATCAGCCCGGCTTTGAGCTTGCTGCCCTGCTCGGGAGGCGGGGCGGACCGGGGGGCGCCGGGCTTGCGGGCCCCGGCGGCGGGGCCGCTCGCGCCGCGGGGAGGGAAGGATTTCCTGGCGGCCGGCGCGGCCTCGGCAGGCGGCGGGGAGGAGACGGGGGCCGCTTCTTCCGGCGGAGGCGCTCCCGCGTCCATCTTCGGCTCGGCGGGCTCGGGAGCCGGCTTCGGCGCCGCCCCGGGCTGAGACTTTTGGAACCGCGAGAACCGCGGCTTGGCCGGTCCTTTGTCGTCCATGAGTCCCGCCTCCTAATTCCCCAGCTCGCCCAGTTTCATGCGCGCCAGCTTGGCGGCGCTGCCGTACTGGGAGGTGTCGTAGGTCTGGCCCGACTTCTCGTTGGCCTCGCTGAGCTTGGCCATCCCATCCATGATGAGCTTCTTCGCCTCCTGGAGGTCCCCCTTGAGCTTGCCCTTCTCGGAAGGACTGAGGGTCTGCTTCGACATCAGCCCTTCGGACCCCTTGATGATGCGAAGCCCCTCGTCGCACATCCGCGTGCCGTCCCGGCCGAGGGCCGACACGTCCACCACGCCCTTCGGGGCGGTGATCTTTTCCGCCGGCGCGGAAGTCCTCTTCTTCTCACCCCCTCCGCTCATGGCGAATCCCACGAGGCCGAGGAGGACAACGGCCCCCACGGCGCCGCCGATGAGGAGCGGGGTGTTGTTCTTCGCCTGGGTCCTCGACGGCGGCGGCGCGACGCGCCCGGTGGCCGGCCGGGGGTGCCCCCCCTTCGGGACGGATCGCGTGGCGGGTCTGGCCGGGACGGCCGCGCGCGACGGGACGACCCCGCGGGCGGTCGCTGGTTTTCCGGGTCGTCGATGGGGGTGCGTCATGGAAGCTCCAAAGGGATCCGGGTCCTGCGGGCTACTCGCCCTTCACCTCGCCCTGTTTGATGATCAGGTCCTTGTCGGCCGCGGGCTCCTGCGTCGCGGCCTTCTCCTCCTGCATCGGATTGGCCGCCTGGCCGCAGCTGGGGCAGTCGTAGTCGGGGCTCGTGAAGATCTTCCCCCCCCGGAACGACAGATCGCCCTTGGGGAGACTCGTGCCGCAGACGGTGCAGAACTCGACCATGCTGATGCCTCCTATCGAACGCTCACTCCAGCCGATGCCAGTCGACACACCAGGGACTCGAGGATCGCCTCCTCGTTCCCC
>JAHFOZ010000050.1:0-11103 GCA_023261405.1 Planctomycetota bacterium | reverse complement strand
GAGCGGATGGGCGTCCACGAGCCTCAGGAACTCCTCCGCGAAGTAGGTGATCTGGAGGAGCGAGGTCACTTCGAAGCGCTTGCGTCCCGCCAGGAGCAGCTTCTTCGCCTCCGCCAGTTTCCGGTACTCCCAGGCGAGCTTCCACACCAGGACCTGTACGGGCTCGCCCGCATCCATGAGAATCCGCAGCACTCGAAAGGCCTTCGGGACGTTGCGCGTGGCGGCGGCCAGGGAAAGCTCGTAGACCTTGCGCTCCTCGTGGTTCCCCACGAGGGCGCGGACGTCGTCGGCGGAGATCGTCCCGCGGGCCCCCGCGTAGGACGCCAGCTGCTCCAGGTATCCAGAGAGCGCGGTAAGCCCGCCTCCCGCCCGGGAGGCCAGGAGCTCGGCGGCCGCGCGGTCGAGGCTCTTCCCCAGCCGCTGGGCCTCGCCCGCCAGCCACCGCGCAAGCTCGCCCCCCTTGAGGGCCCTGCACTCCACAACGCACGCGCCGGCCCCCAGGGCGGGCACCTTGTCGGTGGGGATGAGGACCGCGAGCACGGCGCACGGGGACGGATTCTTCAGGTAGTCCCGGAGCGGGACGGGCTCGTTGTGGACAAAATTGCCTTCATCCACCAGGACGACCAGTTTCCGCCGGGCGAGGAAGGGAAGCGTGCAGAGCTCGTCCATCAGGCGCGCCCAGTCCGTCTCGGACGAGTGCACCCGGACGAGGTTGGCGGCAAGCTCCGGATCGGAGTCCCGCAGGAGGGCCAGGCCGCGCTCGCGGAGGACCGCCTCGGTGCCCGCAAAGACCACCACGGGCGCGGGCGGCCTTTTCGCCCGCACCTCCGCCTCGAAGCCGGTGAGATCCATCTGACTTTCAAAGAAGGGAAACGACCAGTATAGCAGCACCGGGGGGGGGCGATTCAACAGGAACGATGGAATCTCGGAGAGGCCGCCCCTATAATGCGGGCCGGGAGGAGATGGGAACCCTTCGTTGAAGAGCGCCAAGAAGACCGTCTACCGGGAACGCGCGCTCCTGGTGGGGATGGTCGATTCCAAGACCGACCTGCACGCCGTCGACCCCCTCGACGAGTTGACCCGCCTCGCGGAGACGGCGGGCGCCATTGTCGTGGGCCATGTGGTCCAGAAGCGCGACCACCCCGACCCGCGCACCTTCATCGGGTCCGGGAAGGTGGAGGAGATCGCCCACCTCGTGGCCGAGGAGAAGGCCGACTGCGTGATCTTCGACCACGATCTCTCCCCCGGCCAGATCCGCAACGTGGAGAAGGACCTGAAGCGGAAGGTGATCGACCGGACGGAGCTCATCCTCGACATCTTCGCCACCCACGCTCGCTCCCGCCAGTCGAAGCTGCAGGTGGAGCTGGCCCAGCTCGAGTACACCCTCCCGCGGCTCTCGCGCCTGGGCGCGCACATCACGTCCGAGCAGCAGGCGGGCGGCGTGGGCATCGGCATCGGCCAGAGAGGCCCGGGCGAGAAGCAGATCGAGTCCGACAAGCGCCTCGCGCGCGACCGCATCACGGCGCTGCGTCGGGAGCTGAAGGACCTGGAGAAGCGCAAGCGGCGCGAGGTTTCCAACCGCACGGTCGAGAACACCACCGTCTCCCTCGTCGGGTACACGAACGCCGGGAAGTCCACGCTCATGAACGCGCTCACGAAGGCGGACGTGCTCGTGGAGGACAAGCTCTTCTCGACGCTCGACACGCGCACGCGGATCTGGCCCCTGGGCCAGGGGATGAAGGTCCTCCTCTCCGACACCGTCGGCTTCATCCGGAACCTCCCGCACGACCTGGTGGCCAGCTTCCACGCGACGCTCGAGGAGGTCTCCCAGGCGGACCTGCTCCTCCACGTGGTCGACGCGAGCCATCCCCAGGCCGAGGACCAGATCCGCGCGGTGGAGGGCGTGCTGCGCGAGCTCAAGTGCACGGACAAGCCTCTGCTGCTCCTCTTCAACAAGACCGACCGGTTCCGTGATCCGATCGAGAAGGAGATACTGGCGAGGCGGTTCCCGGGCTCGTCCCTCCTCTCCGCCCGGAGCGGCGAGGGGATCGACGCGCTCCGCGGGCGCGTCTCGGAGCTCCTGGCCCGCCAGCTGCACGACCTGGAGGTGCGGATCCCGCTTTCCGAGGGGAAGCTGCTGGCGGAGCTGACGACCTGGTCGGTGATCGTGGAGCGCGCGTACGAGGATGGGCACGCGCAGCTGAAGCTCCGCGTCCCCTCGCGCGCCCTCTACAAGCTGGAGAAGTACCGGAGCGCCCGGGGCTGAGCCCCCTCCAGCGTCCCCCCGGGTTCCTCCGTCCCGGCAATGTTGGTTGACACTGCTTTCCGGGGGGGGCTATAATCAAAATGCTGGAGATCAGCTATGGCCGACCAACCCTTTGATGTCAGGCGGGCGATCGAGCAGAGCTCCTCCAAGAGCACTCTGCAGGAGCTCGCCAAGAAGGGCATCCACCGCGTCAAGGTGCTCGATGAGCAGATGATCAACAAGCTCATCGGGGAGGCCGTGGAGCGCATCCTCTCGACCAAGACCAACCTCCTCTCCACGGACGACCGCCAGAAGCTCATCGACGCCTCCCGGAAGGAGCTCGACCGCCTGGTCAGGGACCACCAGTCCACCAAGGACCAGGCCGAGCTCATGACGAAGGACAAGCAGAGCCTCGTTTCCGAGGTGGAGAACCTCCAGGACCAGCTCAAGACCACCCGCAAGCTGGGGGACGACACCGCCAAGCAGCGCTACGAGGACGGCAAGGCCATCATGAAGTCAGAAGTCGAGGACATGAAGAGGAAGATGTCGTCGATGGAGGAGGATATCTCCAAGCGCGTCCGCCGCGAGGTGGAGCTGGAGTACCAGGCCAAGTCCGCCGGCCTGCAGGCCAGCATCGAACAGCTCAAGGGGGACGGCTCGAGGCGGGAGAACGAGGTCAGGGACCAGTACGACCGCCGCGAGAAGGACCTCCGCGAGGAGCTTTCGCGCCGTGAGCAGGACATCGTCGCGCGCGGCGCCTCGATGAAGGAAGCCGAGCTCCGCACCACGCTCGACCAGATGCAGCACAAGAACATGGAGATGGCGGAGAAGCACGCCGACCAGCTCGAGGAGCTCAAGAAGTCCGACGACAAGGTGCTCACCACCCTCTCCGAGCTCTTCAACAAGGCGATCGAGGGGGTCAACAAGAAGCTGGGCGACCTGCGCCTGCGCTCGATCGCGGGCGTGGCGGCCGGCGGCTCCATGGGGCGCGTCGAGGGCGACGTGGACTTCCGTCCCAGCCAGGCGACCCTGGACAGCCTGATCACCGGCGAGCTCGAGAGCAACCTGAAGGGGATGCAGGTCGAGGCCAAGACCGGCGGCAAGATCGGGAACGCGCTCGACCGCCTCAAGGCCATGCGCAGCGGGGGCGGCGGGGAAACCAAGAAGGAAGAGAAGAAGTAACCTTTTCACAGGCAGCTGGGGGACCCGGCCCGAACGGGCCGAACTTTACAGGAGGAGAATAAGGTGGCTATCCAGCACGGTAAGGGGTTGGACGTCGGCACCTGCAACCTGGTCGCGGCCGAGCAGAACGACAAGGGCGAGATCGAACTCCGGCCCAAGCGGAACGTCTTCATCGACGTGCCGATCGACGCGTACACGAAGAACATGCTCACGCGGCTCAACGTGCCCTACGTCGTCCAGGGAAAGAAGATGTACGTCCTCGGCGACCACGCGTTCGAGCTGGCGAACGTGCTCAACAAGAACACGCGCCGGCCGATGAAGGACGGCCTGATCTCCCCCAAGGAGCAGGACGCCCTGCCGGTCATGAAGCTGCTCATCGGCTCGATCCTGGGCCAGCCCCGGGTCCCGAACGAGGTGTGCTTCTACTCGGTGCCGGGCGACCCGGTGGACAGCGACCTGTCCGTCGCGTACCACCGCGACCTTTTCGACGCGGTGCTCAAGAGCCTGGGTTACAAGCCCTCGCACATCCTCGAGGGCCACGCGGTGACCTTCGCCGAGCTGGAGGAGGAGGACTTCACGGGGATCGGCGTCTCGTGCGGCGGCGGCATGTTCAACATCTGCGTCGCCTACAAGTCGATGCCCGCCCTCTCCTTCTCCACCTCCCGATCGGGCGACTGGGTGGACAACAACGTGGCCAACGTGCTGGGCATCAAGCCGGCCAAGGCCGCGCTCATCAAGGAGAAGGGCGTGGACCTCATGAAGCCCAAGACGCGCGAAGAGGATGCCATCGCGATCTACTACCGGAACCTGATCAAGTACAATCTCTCGAGCATCTGCGAACGCTTCCGCGCGGCCGAGAACATGCCGAGCTTCACGGAGCCGGTCTCGATGGTCTTCACGGGTGGCACCTCCATGGCGGGCAACTTCATCGAGCTCGTCCGGGCGGTGTTCAAGGAGCTCGACTTCCCGATCCCCGTGAAGGAGTGCCGCATGGCGAAGGACCCCTTCAACGCGACGGCGAAGGGCGCCCTCGTGGCCGCGCAGCTGGAGACGTCGAGCCAGACCGCGTAACGTCGACGAGTCATGGGCGAAGAACTCAAGGGCTTCGGGGACCAGCTCTATTCCAGGCTGCAGGGCAAGGGCCTGTCCAAGTACCAGGTGGACAAGGTCCTGGCCCTTCAGCGTCTGGACCCCGAGGTGTCGGAACTGGGAGCCAAGGGCCTCCTCGCGGAGGCCCAGCTCCTGGAGATCTCCAAGATCAATTCCGCCGCCCGGCAGAAGCAGCTGGCCGAGCTCAGCGTCGAGAAGAACCTCCCCGCCTCCTGGGTGAAGCACCTCACGAAGCTCATCCGGAACGCGGAAAAGGCGCGCTCCGACGCGGAGGCCAACAAGTACTGGGACTTCTTCTTCGAGATCAAGGAGATGATCGAGAAGGAGGGGCCCACCCGCGCGATCCTCCAGCTCATCAGGAACTTCGGGGTCGACCGGCCCTCGGCCCCCTCCCCGGACGGGAAAGTCGAGGTCGTCGCCCAGCACGACCGTCAGCAGGTGGTCTCCTTCAACAAGATGGACCTGGAGCTCGGGCGAGGCCTCGACGTAGGCACGGTGAACATCTGCTCCGCCGCGCTCCGAAAGGACACCGGCCAGGTCGCCTACAACATCCAGCGGAACGCCTTCCTCGACGTCCGCTCCGACAGCTTCACGAAGAAGATGCTCATGAAGCTGGGCATCGATTACATCGTGCAGGGCGACAAGGGCTACGTCCTCGGCGACCCCGCGTTCGAGCTCGCCAACATCTTCGAGAAAAACACGCGCCGCCCGATGAAGGACGGCATGATCTCCCCCGTGGAGCCGGAGGCGCTCCTCATCGTCTCCCTCATCATCGCGGAGCTCCTGGGCCACCCCAAGCAGGTGGGCGAGGTCTGCGCGTTCTCTGTCCCGGGCGACCCCATCGACGTCGAGCGCAACGTCGTCTATCATCGCGGCGTCCTGGAGACGGTCCTCCGCAGGCTGGGCTACACGCCGCGGCCGATGCTCGAGGGGCACTCCATCGTCTTCGCCGAGCTGCGCCAGCAGGACTTCACCGGCATCGGCATCTCCTGCGGCGGCGGCATGTTCAACGTCTGCGTGGCCTACAAGTCGGTCCCCGCGCTCACCTTCGCCACCTCCCGGGGCGGCGACTGGATCGACAACAATGTCGCCCAGGCCATCGGCCTCCCCGCCTCCCAGGTCTGCGCCAAGAAAGAGAGCGGCGTGGACCTCATGAACCCGCAGGACCGGGTGGAAGACGCCATCGTCATCTACTACCGCAACCTCATCCAGTACACGCTCGAGGCGATCAAGCAGAAGTTCGAAGTGGCCCAGAACATGCCCTCGTTCTCGAAGCCCATCGACGTCGTCTGCGGCGGCGGCACGTCCATGATCGGCGGCTTCATCGACGTGTTCCGCGAGGAGTTCGGGAAGATCAACTTCCCAATCGAGATCAACGAGATCCGGATGGCGAGCGACCCCCTCAAGGCCGTCTCGAAGGGCTGCATGGAGGCCGCGATCGAGGAGACGCGCGCGCTCACCGAGGTGCAGATCGCCCTCTCGCCCGCGGCCATGGAGCGCACCGCCGCCCAGCCCCAGCAGAAGTCCGAGACCGGCACGAAACGCCGCTTCGCCCCCGAGATCCGCCGTGACGAGCCCGCGAAGATCGTGAGCGCGCCCGCCGTGAGGCCGCCCGCCCCGCCGCCGCGCGAGGCGCCCAGGGCCGTCCAGCCGGCTCCCGTGCTTCCCAATCCCGCTCTGCCGACGGCCCCCAGGAAAATCGAGCCCCCGCCCCCCCCGCCGGTGCCGGAGCCCTTCGAGGAGGAGGCCGTCGACGAGGCCGCCTCGGAGCTCGAGGAGATCCAGGACGCCCCGCTGGAGGAGGTCGAGGATCTGGAGGAGGTCGAGGACCTCCCCGCCCAGGAGCCGGAGCCCCAGAAGGCCTCCCCCTCCGACGACGAGCCCCAGGATCTTCCGCTCATCAGCTGAGGGGACTCGGCTCTTTTACTTCCATCCCGGATCGTTGGCGCGGGTCAGATACCGCAGGAGGAGGCGGCGCTCCTCCCCCCGCAGCTTCACTTTCTTCAGCCGCAGCATCTCGTCCACCTGGGCCGTCCACCTCGCGTCGTCGTAGCGGTCTACCCCGTGCAGCGCATGGCAGCCGGAGCACTTGTTCACGTAGAGCTCCCGTCCCGCCTTCAGCTCGGCCAGGACCGTCTCGTCCCCGTCCGCCATCTCGCGGGTGGGCTCGGGGATGCGGACCGCGCAGCCCGCCGCCGCCAGAACCAGGAGGGCCAGCGCCGCCCGCCTCATGTCAGAAGCTCACTCCCACGATGAGCCGCACCTCGTACTTTTCGTGCTCGTCCAGCTCGAGCCCGTCGCTCACGATGTCGACCTGCCGGAGGACCGTGAGCGTCGCCCACGCCGAGGGCAGGCTCAGGTGGACGTTCGGCCCCGCGAAGTAGACGGTCCCGTCGTTCTCGCTCAGGCTGAGCCTCCCTTCGTAGGCGGAGCGGGTCACGCCCTCGAGCCCCACGGCGAAGGCGGGCAGCACCTCGCAGGAGACGCCCAGCGTGTTCTGGACGACGAACTCCGTCTCCCACTCCTTGTCGCCCGAGGGCTCCTCCTTCTCCTCACGCGCAATCTCGAAGATGAAGTTGTAGGCGAGCGTGAAGGACCCGAGACTCTTGCTCGCGACGGCCTTGAGCTCCAGCTCGATCTCGTCGTCCGCGGCCGAGACCTCCATGTAGGCGAGGGTTCCCAGGAGGTCCGCGGTGGGATCGCTCAGCTTGTACTTCCCTTCGAGCGAGACTCCCTCGAACTCGAACTCGCGCTCGTCGGGGAGGCCCGGCACGTCCGAGACCTGCTTGGCCTCGAAGTTCAGGTAGAGCGCCGCGGCCAGCCGGTCCGTCACGCCGTACTCCAGCTCCGCGCGCAGGTCCCAGGCGCGGAAGGTCCCCTCCTCCTTCCGGGCTCGCAGGGTGATCCACGGCTCGAATTCGAAGGTCCCCTCGGGGAGGACTTTTGCCTCGTTCGAGTAGGTGAACTTCCGCTCGTCCGCGGAAGCTGCCGTCGCCAAACCGATCACCACACTCCCGATCAAGACCACGCTGCGCCGCATTTTCCCTCCTTCGGGACCGAAAGCCGGTCCTCGGCCGCACCTATTGCAACGGAAACTCAGTCTCAATTCGATGGAACAAGAAAACGCGCGCGCCCCTACCGGATGCGCGTCGGGGCCGCTTTGGAGGGGCAGCTCCCGCACGCCGGGGCGCAGTGGCCGCCGGAGGGGCGCCGCCGGGGCAGATAGTACCGGAGCAGCATCGCCACCGCGCCCAGGATCACCAGGCCCACCAGGATCGAGTCGAGGATCATCGTCAGGCTCCTTTGCCCCAGATCAGACTGCCCCCCTGGTAGACCGCCACGGCCCCCAGCCACGCGAGGCCCGTCATGTACGCGAAGGCGAAGGCCGCCCACTTCCATCCGGCTTCCCGCGCCATGACGGCGACCGTGGAGCCGCACTGGAGGCAGAAGGCGAAGAAAACCATGAGGGCCACGGCCACGACCGGGGTGAAGATCGGGCGGCCGTCCGGCCACCGTTCCTGCCCGAGCCGGTCCCGGAGGTCGGAGGAGTCCGCCTCTCCCTCCGTGGCATAGACGATGCCGAGCGTCGCCACGAGCATCTCCCGCGCGGGGAAGGCCGCCAGGGCCGCCACCGTGATCTTCCAGTCGAATCCCGCCGGCGCGAAGACCGGCTGGACGGACTTCCCGAAGCGCCCCATCAGGCTCTGCTCGAGGTAGGCCGAGCCCACTGCGCGCTCCACGTCCTTCGCCCCGAGCCCCCGCGCCCGGGCCACCGCCTCCGTCTCCCGCCCCACGGATTCCGGATGGGGGAAGTAGGTGAGGGCCCAGACGAGGATCGAAAAGGCGAAGATCACCGTGCCGGCGCGGACCACGAACTCCTTCCCGTTCGAGAACATCTTCATCGCCACGCCCCGGAGGGTGGGGAGCCGGTAGGGCGGCATCTCCAGGATGAACGGGAGGGTCCGCAGCTTGAGCAGGAACCGGTTGATGAAGAAGGCGATCGGGATCGCCACCACGAGCCCCAGCAGGTGCATCGCGAAGAACGCGGCCCCCGCCCACAGCGCGCCGAAGCGGGGCGCGATGAAGGCGCCGACCATGAGGCTGTACACCGGGAGCCGCGCCGAGCAGCTCATGAGGGGCGAGACCAGGATCGTGGAGAGCCGCGCCTTCGGATCCTCGATCGTGCGCGTGGCCAGGATCGCCGGCACCGCGCAGGCGAAGCTCGAGAGCATCGGGACGAAGCTCTTCCCGTTCAGTCCCGTCCAGCTGAAGACCTTGTCCATGAGGAACGCGGCGCGGGCCATGTACCCCGTGTCCTCGAGCAGGGCCACGAAGAAGAAGAGGATCAGGATCTGCGGGAGGAAGATCACCACCGACCCGACGCCGTTGATGAGGCCGTCCACCACCAGCGCCTGGAGCATGGGGCGGGAGGTCAGCCCCTCCCCGGCCCAGACCTGGAACTTCCCCTGGAGCCACTCGATCCCCTTCATGATGGGATCGGCGACCCAGTAGATCGAGGCGAAGACTCCGAACATGATCGTGCAGAAGGCGAGGAGCCCCCAGAAGCGGTGGGTCAGGAAACGGTCCACCGCATAGGGTCGCGCGGCCCGGACCGGGTCGGCCGGCGAGACGGAGCCTTCGAGAAGCGCGTCCAGGTGCCGATACCGGAGATACGCTTCGGCGCTCACGGGGTTCAGCCCCCCGTCCAGGATCCGCTGCCGCGCCTTCCCGAGGACCGCGGCCACGGCCGGGGCGGGCTCGCGCGCCGGCTCGAGGTCGAAGAGATGGCGGTGCGCCTCCGCGGGCGTGAGGCCGGGGTCCGCGGCGGCGACCTCGCGGACCGCCTCCGCCACGGCGGGCGGCCAGGGGACGGGAGGGAACGCGTTCGGGCGGCCGGCCACCTGGACGAGCGCCTCGCGCAGCTCCGCCACGCCCTGTCCCCGGGGGACCGCGCAGGGGATCACAGGGACGCCCAGGCGTGCGGAGAGCCGGGCGGCGTCGATGCGAATCCCGCGCTTCCCGGCCTCGTCGGCCATGGTGAGGGCGATCACGAGGGGGAGCCCCGCCTCGGCCACCTGCGAGACGAGAAAGAGATTCCGTCTCAGGTTGGTCGCGTCCACGACGCAGAGGACCGCCTGCGGCCGCGGCTCGCCGGGGAGCCTTCCCGAGAGCACGTCCACCACCACCTGCTCGTCCTGGCTCGAGGCGGCCAGGCTGTACGTGCCCGGCAGGTCCACGAGGAGGAACTCGCGCCCCGGCGTCCGGCAGAGGCCCGTCTTCCGCTCGACGGTCACCCCCGGATAGTTGCCCACCTGCTGGCGCGCCCCGGTGAGGGCGTTGAAGAGCGTGCTCTTCCCCGTGTTGGGATTGCCGACCACCGCGACCGGGACGGCCCCGGCGGGGGCGGCCAGGACGGCGCCCGATTCCGTGCTCATGCGGGGCGCACCTTGAGGGAGGCGGCCTCGGAGAGCCGCAGGCTCACCCTCCACCCGTCCACTTCCACCGTGATCGGATCGCCGAAGGGGGCCACCTGGACCACTCGGACGGAAGTGCCGGGAAGAAACCCCATGGCCAGGAGCCTCTGGGCGACCGCCCCCGCCCCGGCCACCTCGACGATGGAGCCGGCGCGGTCGATCGCGAGGTCCTTCAGGCTCATGACCTGCGGGCCTTCAGGGCGGGTTTCGGGGTGCATGTCTCGCAATATCCGAAGATCTTGTGGCTGTGATACACGGGGGTGAACCGGTAGCGGGCCACCACCAGGTCCTGGAGCCGCTCGATGGCCTCCTCCGAGAACTCGATCACCTTCCCGCAGGAGATGCAGAAGAGGTGATCGTGATGGGCGCGGCCCACCATGGGCTCGTAGACCTTCTTGCCCCCCTGGAAATCGTGGCCGTCGATGAGGCCCGACTGGCTCACGATCCCCAGCGTCCGGTAGACCGTGGCGCGGGAGACGGGGGTGCCGCCTTTCCGCAGGAGGTCGATCAGGTCGTCGGCCGTGACGTGCCCCTTGACGGCGAGGAGCTTCTCCACCACGCGGCGCCGCGGCCGCGTGAGCTTGAAGCCCCGCGACTTCATGAACTCTTCGATCGACTTGAGCTGCTCAGCCATATCAAATTGAGACTGCGTATCAGTCTTAATTAAGATACGCCTGCTGCAATACGAAGTCAATGGGAAAATAAAAGGAGCCCGGTGGCCTCCCCGGAAGGGGAGCCGCCGGGCCCGCGTGGGTGCGCCTTACTCGATCGTGATCCCGAAGGTGGCCTCGGCCTGGACCTTGCGGTAGGGCCCGAAGCCCGACCCATCCACCGTGATCGTGTACCAGCCCGACGCCTCGCCGATCACCACCCCGTGGGTGCCGGCGTTGTCCGTGATCCCGACTCTCCCCGATTCGCTGCCGCTCCCCTGGATCGAGAAGGACCCGGCCGACCTCGTGATGGTGAAATCGCCGTGCTTCTCCCAGTCCACGCTCACCACGACCATTTCGGCTCCCTTCGTGACCGTGAGGACGTAGCCCGCGAGCGAGGCATCGCAGGACGCCGAGATCGTCCAGTTCAGGTCGTCCGTCC
>JAHFOZ010000468.1 GCA_023261405.1 Planctomycetota bacterium | reverse complement strand
CCTCGTGGACGACGCCGTGCAGGCCGTCTGGTTCTCGCTCTGCGAGGACGGCTGCCGGCGCCTGCGCGGATTCCAGTCCAAGGCGGCCCTCTCCACCTGGCTCACCGTCCTCTCCGCGCGCCGCGGCCTCGATTATATCCGCTCCGAAATGCGGAAGGGCTCCCTCAAGCACGTCCACCTCGACGACGAGAATCGCGACCTCGTCAAGGAACTTCAGGCGCCCGAGTCGGAGGAGCAATTCTCGCTGGACGAGGTCTTCCTCCTCTACGAGGCCCTCGAGCGCCTTCCCGGGGAGGACAAGCTGATCCTGAAGATGTACTACCTGGACGGGCTCTCCTACCGCTCGATCGCCGCCACCCTCAAGGTCGCCCCCAACACCGTCTCGAGTTACCTCCTCCGGGCGCGCGACAAATTGAAAAAATGCATGAAGGAGGGCACGGGCGGCGTCCAATGACGGACATGAACAGGGTCTGTCCCGAGTCCGGACCCCTGGCCGCGTGGCTGGAGGGTTCGCTTTCCGCCGAGGAGCGCGCGCGCATCACGGCGCACCTCAGCGAATGCGACCGATGCCGGCGCGCGGCGGGCCTTGCCGCGACCTCCGGGGGGGCGCCCGTCCGTCCCGTGGACGAAGTGCTCCTCGCGCGGATCTTCCGCGCGGCGGGGACCGTCACCCGCAGCACGCGCCCCTCTTGTGTCGAGCTCGACTTCCTGGCCGCGTGGGTCGAGGGGGCGCTGAGCCGCGAGGAGCGCGCGCGCGTCACGGCACACTTGGGGGACTGCGACGAATGCCGGCGCGCTGTGGAACTGGCCTCCGGGGTCGAGTCGGCCCCGGCGCGTCCTCTGGATGAGGTCCTCCTCGCGCGGATTCATCAGGGTTCCCGGCAGCGTTCCCCCGGCCTCGCCTGGGTCGCGGCCGCCGCGGGGCTCCTCGTGGCCCTCATCATCCCTGTCCTGGCCACGCGTTCGCGCGGACCTGACCCCGTGGCCGCAGCGCCCAAGACGCCGCCCGCCGTGAAGGTCGCCCGCCCCGAACTGCCCGGTGAGGTCCCGTACACCCCTGAATCCCACCCGGAGGCCGTCGAAGTCCGGAAGCCGGTCCCGCTCGATCCCATGCCGCCGGCGACTCCTCCCGTCAAGCCACCGTCCGTCCCCATGCCGGCGCCGGTGGCGGACTCGCCCAAACCCGTGCCTGTACCGGAGCCCCCGGCGCCTCCGCCGGCCGTGCCGTCTCCCCCTCCCACCGCGGCGGTCGACCTTGCGTCGTTATTCACGCCGTTCGTGCTCAGCGATCCCGCCGGCGACCTCTGGGTCAGGCGCACCGCGGCCGATTCCGTCCGGGCACGTATCGTGGAGCGCGTGGGCATCGCGGACGTCGTGGCCGCCCCGGCGGAGACCGGCGCCTTCGTCGTCGACGGGCGGTCCACCCTGGTTCTGGAGAAAGGCGCCGAGGCGCTCGTGGGCTACGTCAAGCCGGAGCAGGTCTACGCGGTGATCCTGCGCAAAGGGGCGGTCCTCGTGGATACGGAAGGCGCCGCCCAGAACTGGCGCTTCACGGTGGGGGACGGTTTGGTGACGTTCATGAACGCGACCGGCCGCCTGATGGCGGAATCACGGGGCGACAAGGTCGCCGTCACGCTGCTCGAGGGACGCGGCGACCTGCGGATTGGTCCGCAGAGCCGCAAGGCCGAGGCGGGACGGACGGTCTCCCTGGCGCGGGACGGCCAGGTGACGAGCGAGAAGGCGGCCCCGGACCGGCGCCGTATCGACCTCCTGCTCAAGGCCCGCCCGGCCGAGGCCACGGCATGGTCCGCCGCGTTCGACGAGCAGGAGGGGGACCGGCCGTTCGCCTACACGCTGACGGCGGGCCGGCGGGTGGAGGACTCACCCGCGGAGGCGTACCTTGGCCTGGCTCCGGACGACTTCTCGAGATCAACAACGGGAAAGTTTCTGGTCTCGTCCGGGGTGAAACCCGAGGCCCCGCTCCTCTCAACCTCCGGCATGATTCTCAAGTTCCGCTATCGCACGACCAGCGCGTCCTTCGTGATCCGGCTCGGCAAGTATTCGCTGAGATTCGTGTCCAGGAATACGGGGGGCGCGTGGAGCGAGGCGCGCGTGCCCCTCTCCTCGTTCATGCACGAGGGAGTGACGATGGGGCTCATGGAACGCGTGGCGGACGTCTGGTTCGAGGGGATTTTCGACAGGAATTCCGGCCAGATCGACGTGGACGCGATACAATTCCTGAGACGCTTGCGGTAGGGCCGGAGGGGGAGTAGAGGCCCGATCGACGGACAGGGGGGGCGCGTCGGTGACGCGCCCCGATTCACCGCCAGGGGGGGTTGTGAAGGTCGCATCCGGGATGCTCGCGCTGCTTTGTGCCCTCGGGAGGGTCGAAGCCCAGGAGGGCGAATTTCAGAAGCAGGCCCTCCAGAAATTCCACGACACCTTTGATTCCGCCACCGCCAAGGATGACGACAAAGCCGCCGCGATCGTCCAGCTCGCCCAGCTGAAGACCCCGGCCACCGCGAAGGCCCTCGTGCCCGTCCTCACGAAATCGGCGGTCCCGTTCCGCATGGTGGCCGCCCGCGAGCTGGCCCAGTTCAAGGGCGTCTCCGGCGCGTCCGACGCGCTCCTGTCCGCCCTCCGCTCGCAGTCCAATCTGAACGACAAGGCGCGCTCCGTCCGGATCCTGGCCTTGCGCGGGCTGGGCGACCTGCAGGCGCGTGACGCCGCCGGCGACGTGGAGAAGCTGCTGGAGGACAGGAACGAGTGGATCGCCAAGGCGGCGATCGACGCGGCGGGAAAGATCCGCGCCCGCAGTTCGGTGGCGGCCCTGCTGGTCGCATTCCGCAGGATCGAGGGTCCCGAGGGGAAGAACGAGATCAGCGTGAATCCGCTCGAGGCCGAGCTCCCGCCAACTTCGCTGCAGGGCATCCTCAAGGAGGAGCGGGGCCGCACCAAGCCTGTCTCCAGCCGCGACCTCCTCCGCGAACCCGTCCTGGGCGCCTTGAAGTCCATCACCTGCCAGGAATTCGCCACTCTAAGGGATTGGGAGACCTGGTGGCGCAAGAGCAAGTCGGGCTTCACCGTCCCGGAATAGCGCCGGGACCTACGGGAACCGCTTCTTCAGCCGTTCCTTCGCCGCCTCGAGCGACTGCATCAGGGCCTTATGAGCCCAGGCATTGCCGCCGGCCGGCGTGGGCGGGGGAGGCCGGCTTTCCAGCAGGTGCAGCGTGGCCTGGTCTCCCACGTACCCCAGCGATCGAAGGGCCGTGGCACGGACTCCGAGATCGGCGTCGCCGAACGCCAGCCGTTGCAGGTCGGTGCGGGACTGGACGCTGTCCAGCCCGCCGAGGAGGCCGGCCGCCCCCTGCCGCTCCGCCACCTCCTGAGATCCGGAGAGTCGGAACGCGACCTCGGCGAGTTCGCCGCTCACCGGGATCCGATTCGTGAAATTGAAGCCGCCGCTCGACCCGATCTGCCCCAGCAATTCCTGGCGGTCTTGGGGGGACGTGGCCGGATCCGTCAGGAGTCCCAGGATGAGCGCGGCCGTTTCCGGGCCACCCGCGGCCAAAGCCAGGAACAGTCCCATGTGCTCCTGGGGATCCTTCTTGAGCCGTTCATCCCGATAGCGCTCGATGAAGAACGGCGCCATCTCCGCGTCGAGCTCCCCAAGACGCGCCATCGCCTTCAGCGTCTCCTCGGAGTCGGAAGCGCCCTTGCTCAAGCGGAGGAACGAGTCGTACATCTCTTTCGCGATCGCCAGCTTCTCCGCCCGGGTCCGGGGGACCGTGCCGCTCGCCCTCTGCAATTCGACGATCCGCGACTCGAGATCGCGGATCCGCCCCCTCTGGGCCTCGATCGTCATCTCGGACGTCGTCGCAGGGGCGCCGGGAAGGGCGGGCGACGGGATCTCCGCCGCGGCGGGCGGCGTCGCGGGCCCCCCGCGTCCGGCCCGCGGGACGGCCGGGGGGCTCTCAGGCTCGCCCCTCAGGAGCAGGCCCCCGGCGAATCCGCCGGCGGCGGCGCCCACGGCAACAAGGACCAGGAGGGCGAATGGCGGTCTGGCCATGCGAAGGGAGTATATCCTGCGGCGCCGGGTTTCAGGGCGCGGTGCGGCGGGCCATCATGAGGGC
>JAHFOZ010000467.1 GCA_023261405.1 Planctomycetota bacterium | reverse complement strand
GCCCACCGTCATTGCCGCCGCCCCCGCGAAGACCACGCCGCGACGCACGTAGCCCTCCTCGAGCGTGGAGACGAACGTGAGCGCGGTCACATAGATAAGCGCCGGACCTGCGAGCATCGCCGCCAGGCGCAGCCGCTCCGGGTCCGCCGCCGCCCCTGCGACCACGGCGCCGAGGAGGACGTCGAGCCCGCGGATGACCCCCATGGTCGGAGGGATCTTCAGCAGGAAATCGTAGAGCAGGATGAAGCCCACGAGCGCGCCCCAGAGGCCCAGCGTCCACGGAAGGTGCTCCCTCGGGGTCACGAGCACGGCGCCCAGCGAGACCCCCAGGACGATCATCGACGCCATCACCGCCGCTCGGACGGACAGCCTCCCGGAGGGGAGCACGCGGCCCGGGGCGATCACGCGGTCGCGCTTCTTGTCGGCGATGTCGTTCATCGCCATGCCGAACATATAGAGCCCGGCGGACGCGGCGGCCAGGAACCCCATCGTCCCCCAGTCGATCTCCCTGCGGGCGAGTCCCCGGACGAAGAGGTAGCCCGCCGCGCTGTCGGCCACGGCGGTGAAGACGAGCGGGATCCGGAAGAGCTTAAGGTAGTTGATCAAGCTTGTAGCTCGTAGCTCGTAGCTCGTAGCTCGGCTACCAGCTACCGGCTATCAGCTGCCCGCTAGTACAGGATCACATCCTCCAGCTTCGAAACACTGACGACCACGGATTTCCGGATGGACACTTCCTTCCGGTTCGCCTTCACGCCGAAGCGCTTCGCCTCCATCACGTACTGCTCCTTGGTGCCGGCGCCCTCCCCCCGGTCGTGCGCGTCCACGCCGCTGAGGACGACGAAGTGGTCCTCCACCCGCTCCAGGGTCCCCAGGTAGACGTACGAGGAGTTCGTGTCCACCACGATGATCTTCCCCACCAGGGCGGCCCACCCCTCGTTGTCCATCAGAGCCGGCCGATGTCGTTGACGGTCACGTAGACGACCAGGAAGAGGATCAGGATCAGGCCGACGTACTGGAACGTAGCCACGAACTTCTCGCTGGGAGGCGGCTTCCCGAATTTCTTCCGAACCACCTCGATGAGGAGGAGCAGGTTGTGGCCCCCGTCGAGCACCGGGATGGGGAGGAGGTTGAAGACGCCGAGATTCACGGTGATGAGGCAGAGGATCCAGAGGAAGTTGCCCGGGGAGAGGAGCGCGAACTGATACGAGACCGTGAAGATGCCCACGGGGCCCGAGAGCCCCTTGGGCGACTCATCGCCGAGGATGAGCTTGCGGAGCACCTCGACCGTGGTCACCGTGATGTCCACGGGCTCCCGCATCCCCTCCTGCACCGCCTCGGCGAATGTGCGCTCGCGGAAGTACATCGACTTCCCGATGGCACGGCCCCTCTCCAGGCCGAAGCCCAGCGCGGCCAGGTCCCCCTCCTCCACCTTCTGCAGGGGGATCTCCAGCGGGATCCACTTGTCCTTGTGCCCTTCCCGCTCCACCTGGATCTTGATCGTCCGCGGCTTCTCCTCGCGGTACGCGAAGACCCCCGGGGTCTTCTCCGTGCCCGGGAGCGTGAACACGCCGGGGGCGCCGTCGATGGAGCGCAGGATGTCCCCCGTCCGCACACCCGCCGCGTGGAAGGACGTCCCTTCGCGCACGTCGGCAAACCGCGCCGTGGCTTTCATCTGGACGCCCAGGCTCCCCTTCCCCTTGGAATTCCAGGCGGGGGTGATCTCGACGGGCGCGCCCACCCCCTTCACATGGACCCGGAGGGGCTGGTTCGGGCTCACTTCAACGATGTCCTTCAAGTCCTGGAAGGAAGCCACGGGCTTGTCGTTGATCCTCTCGATCACGTCGTCCAGATTGAGCTTCCCCCACGCCGGGGTGCCGGGCACGAGAAGGCCGATGATGCACTCCTGGAGGTGATCGTCCTGGAGGGAATAGACCGTCCTCGCGGGAGGGGTCACCGTAACCTCCGTATCGGTGATCCGGCCGACGCCGTCGCGACGGCGGATCCCCAGCCGCTTCGCCTGGCCCGGATTCTTCCGGAGCCGCTCCTCCACGAGCAGCGGGTCGTAGAGCCTCTCCCCGTCCACCGAGATGATCTCGTGGTCCGGGGCGATCCCCGCCAGGGCGGCGGGCGACCCCGGAGTGAGCTTCAAGGGCATCAGGGTCGGGGGCCCCGTGTGCTTGTGGTGCTGCGAGCTCTCCACCGTGACCACCAGTTCCTTGAGTACCGGCTTCCCCTCCTCCAGGCGCTCGACCTTCACGGGGATCCGGTCTCCCTTCCAGCGGCTGATCATCTCGATGTGGTACTTGGCGAGGGAATCGATCTTCCGGCCGTTCACCTCGACGATGACATCCCCCGGCCTCATGTCGGCCGCCGCCTCCTGCATCCCCACGCCCGCAACCTCGCTCGAATGCTGGTACAGGCCCAGGAAGCACGAGAGAAAGGCGATCGGGAAGGCGATGAGGAGGTTCATGAGCGCGCCGGCCACGAAGATCTGGAAGCGCTGCCACGGCGTCTTGGAGGTCAGCTCGAAGGGCTCGCCCGAGCGGTCCCCCGCCAGCGACTCGCCGGTCATCTTCACGTACCCGCCCAGCGGGATCCAGGACAAGCGATACTCGGTATCGCCCCGGCGGAAGCTGAAGATCGCGGGCCCGAAGCCCAGCGAGAAGATCTCCACGCGCACTCCGTTGCGCTTGGCCATGATGAAGTGGCCAAGCTCGTGGAGGAAGATGATGAGGCCGAGACCCAGCACCACCATGGCGATCGCGAACGGCTTCTCTAGGACATCGGGCATCGGGCCTCCTGGCGGGCCCACGCGTCGGCCCGGAGCACGTCCTCGAGGCCGGGCCTCGGGACCACGGCGTGCCGGTCCATGACGTCGCGGACAATCTCGAAGATGCGCGGGAAGCCGATCTCCCGCCTCATGAAGAGCTCCACGGCGACCTCGTTGGCGGCGTTGAGCACGGCGCCCATGGTGCCCCCGGCCTCGGCGGCGCGCCAGCCCAGGCGGAGCGAGGGGAACTTCTCCAGGTCGGGCGACTCGAAGGTGAGGGACTTCACGCGGGCCAGGTCGAGCGGCGGGACGTTCCCGGCCGCTCGGTCCGGGTAAGTGAATGCGAACTGGATGGGGGTCCGCATGTCGGGCGGGCCCATCTGGGCGATCACGGAGCCGTCCACGAACTCCACCATGGAGTGGACGATGGACTGGGGGTGGATGATCACCTCGATCTGCGAGGGGGCGAGGTCGAAAAGCCATTTGGCCTCGACGATCTCGAGGGCCTTGTTGAACATCGTGGCGGAGTCGATGGAGATCTTCCCGCCCATGGTCCAGGTGGGGTGCTTGAGGGCCTGCTCCGGGGTGATGGAAGCGAACTCCTCGCGGGGGGTACGCGCGAACGGGCCGCCGGAGGCGGTGAGAAAGATGCGCCGGACCTCGCCGCGGGCGCCGCCCCGCAGCGCCTGGAAGACGGCGCTGTGCTCGCTGTCCACGGGCACGATGTCGGCGCCGGACGCGCGGGCGGCCTCGAGGAGGAGCGGCCCGGCCATCACGAGGGCCTCCTTGTTGGCGAGGGCGAGGGTCTTGCCGCGGCGGGCGGCCTCGAGGACCGGGCCCAGACCCGCGGCGCCGCTGATGGCGCAGAGGACGAGGTCCGACTCCGGGGCGGCGGCGATCTCGCGGACCCCGTCGGGTCCCCCATGCAGCACGGTTTTCGTGCCGTTGAGCGCGCGTCGGAGGGCGTCGCACTCGGCGGGGTCGGCCAGCGCGGCGCGGGCGGGCTTGAAGCGCTCGATCTGCCCCCGGAGCGCCTGGCGGCTGGAACGCGCGGCAAGCCCGCTCACGGTGAGGCCCAGATGCGCGGCGACATCGAGCGCGCTGGTCCCTACGGAGCCGGTGGAGCCCAGGATGGCGATGCGTCTCACGCTCAAACGACGATCTCGTACGCGCGCATGGGCTTCTCCTTGCCCTTGAGGATCGCCTCGCCGAGGTCGCGGGCCTTGAAGACGTCCTTGATGAGCCGGTAGGTGCTCTCGCCGACGACGACGGAGTTGATCTGGGGGAACTTGGAGAGGCGGGCGGCGACGTTGACGGTGTCGCCGAGCACGGTGTACTCCATGCGGGTGGGGGTGCCCACGTTGCCG
>JAHFOZ010000049.1:11227-16718 GCA_023261405.1 Planctomycetota bacterium | reverse complement strand
CCCTGCAGGGGCTTGGGGACGGAGTGGAGGAGCTCGACCTTGAAGCCTTCCTTCACGCGGATCTTGTCCGCGGGCGTGGCCTGCGGGGCCGGCCCGGCGGCGCCGAGCAGGAGGAGGCAGAGGATGGGGACACGCATCGGCTCACCCCTGAATCGAACCAGCCCTACTTTAACCCCGCCTACAGGCACTGCGCAACGATACGAAGGCAGGAAGCCGCACCCGCGTCGCCCGGTTCAGCGGGGCAGCTCGTCGGTGGCGGGGATCTCGCCGCGGAGCAGGCGCGCGCCCGAGCCGGCGAGCTTGAGGTAGAAGTCGCTCGGCAGTCCTTCGTAGGTGACGAATCCGGCCCCCTCCGCCGTCGGCACGTCGTTGGCGCACTTGAAGATCGCGGTGGCTTCGTCGACCTCGTCGAACATCGCCACGTAGATCATCGAAGCGTCCGCCCGCCTGGCGGCCACCAGCTGCGACCACAGGAAGCGCCCCTTCAGCCTCGGGATCTGGTCGAGCGGGCCGGCGTGCATGTTGTGCCAGCTGAAGCCCGGGAAGACCACCGGGAGGTAGTCGAGTCCGGCCGCTCGGCACCACGCCAGGTCGGGCTTCCAGAGTTTTTCGGCGTGCGCCGCCGCCTCCTCGGGCTTCCGGTAGCGACCCACGGTCCAGGGGCTCACGACGTCCGCGCGACGGATGATCTCACGGACCGCCGGATCCGGACAGGCGTCCGCCTTGGACTCGCGCCAGCCCGAGGGGACGCCCAGGACCACCGTGCATCCGCCGGCCTCCTTGTCGTCTTTCAGGAACTCGACGAGGCGGAGGCATTCCTGGACCGTGTACTCGCGCTTGTCCCCGAAGCCGACGCCCCAGACGGCCACGACGGGCTTGCCCCGGTGGTGGAGATAGGCCGGGTCGTCCGCGAGCTTCATCCGGGTTCTGAGCGCGCGCCAGTCGTTCATGACCTCCATGATCCGGTTGGCCCGGAGTCCGCTCAGATCGTACATGACCGCGTACGTGCGGCCGTGGCGATTGGCCCCTTCGCGGCAGGCCAAGAGGACGGCGTTGTTGTGCCGGAGTTCGCGGGGGCTCTTCAGGTCGGCGACGAAACGCTGGACGAAGGCCCCGTCGATCCCGTAGTCCCGCATCCACTGGAAGTGCCGATGCACGGTCGCGGGCCGGTAGGAGCTGAAGACCTCCGCCTTGCTTCCGTCCGCGAGCGCGAGCCCCGTGGCGAACCGCTCGTCGGGCCCCAGCTCGGAGACGTCCGGCCAGAGGTCGATCTTCGCATTGGCGGGGACGAAGGGCTTCGAGCGGTCCCTGGTCCAGTGGTTCCACCCGCGCTCGCTGCCGTCGCCCTCGCAGCTGAACCAGCCCTGGTAGCCGCACACGAGTTTGCCCGTCAGGGTCTTCGGGTCCACGCCTTTGATGGAGGGGCCCGTGTAGGGCTTCAGAAGATCGTCCTGCGGCGCCGCCTGTCCCTGAACGGACCCGCTCAGCCCCGGCAGGAGGGTTGCCAGGACGACGATCCGGTCCCTAAACCGCATCGCCCTACCTTGCCTTCAGGTCGAAGCAGAACAGCAGGTCCTGGTCGCGAAGGTACAGCTTTCCGCCGGCGACCACGGGGGGAGTCCAGATCTTGCCACTGGGCTTCCGCCGCTGGGTCTGCCGGGGGATCTTGAGCCGGCCGCACTCGCGCCAGCCCTCGGGGCCGGCCTCGACCATGGCGACCGTTCCGTCGTTCTCGGCATAGCAGTAGAGCCGCCCGTCGGCATACGCGACCGAGCCGGAGCCCAGCGCGGCCTTCTCCTCCCAGAGATTCTTGCCGTCGAGGAAGGTCTGGCAGACCCAGCCCCGCCCCTGGCCGTAGCCGAAGACGTGCTCGCCCACGCGGATCGCGTTCCCGTGATGGTTGGAGAGGTTTTTGTTCGAGTACACGATCGCGGCCTTGAAGGTGTCGCCCTCCTTCGTGACCTGGACCAGGTCGCAGCCCCCGTTGTTGACGGCCACGGTGGTGTAGATGAAAGAACCCTGGAGCAGCGGCGTGTTGATCACCTCGGTGCCGTAGGGGGTTTCCCGTTTGGCGCGCCAGAGGAGCTTGCCATCCCGCGCCGCCACGGCGAAGAGCGCCTGATTGGTGAGCACCACGTACTGCCGGACTCCCTCGATGTCCGCGACCATGGGGGACGTGTACGCAGCCTGGTCCTGCACCTCCTTGCTCTGCCAGAGTAGCTTCCCGGTCTTGAGATTCAGGGCGGCGACGGTCCCCTTGGGCCCGCCGGGCAGGCACACCAGCTGGTCGCCATCGACCAGCGGCGACCCCGTGAAGCCCCAGCCCAGATTCTTTGGACCCCCGCCGATCGGATTGACCTGCGCGTCCAGTTCCTTCGGCAGATTGTTTCGCCAGGCTTCCTTGCCGGACGCCGCCTCCACGCACACGAGGTCGCCGTTTCCTCCCAGGGCGACGACGAGCCCGCCGGAGACGGTGGGAGTCGCGCTCGGGCCGGCGCTCCACTGGTTGCCCTCGAACTGGAAGAGGGGCCCCACCGCCGCCGACCAGGCTTCCTGGCCGGAGCGGAGATCGACGGCAATCAGATGCTCGGTATCGCCCCGACCGCCGATCGTGTAAAGCCGGTCGCCGACGATGGCCGGCCCCGAGTATCCGACTCCCGCATCCGCGTAGGTCCACAACAGCGGCGGTCCCCCGGCCGGCCACTTCTTCAGCAAGCCGGTCTCCGCCGACACGTCGTCGCGGTTCGGCCCACGGTACTGGGGCCAATCCGCGGTCTGCACGCACGAGGCCAGACAGGCCGCCAGTGCGGCGGCCGTCATCAAGGCTTGACCCCGCTGAGCGGGTGACCGACCGCTGCTTCCCAGGCCAGCTCCTGGAGCAGGCGGTTGAGCTTGTCCTCGTCCGCGAGCTTCGCCCTGGCCAGGACGCCGGGGACCGGCAATCCCACGGGAGTCCTGCGGTAGAGCACGGCGAAGTGGCAATAGGCGTTGAGGACCTGGACGGGGGGGCGGACGTGGCCGATCCCGTCGGTGAACAGTTCCTCCTGCGTCTTCAGTCCCGGCGCCTGGCCCGCGATGATCTTCTCGCGCAGACCGATGACCGCCTGCCCGACCGGCACCACGCAGGCCACGGACTTGCCGTGCTTCTGGTTGAGCTCGCGGACATGGTCGTCCATGCCCTTGAAATAGGGCTCGTGCCGCTTGCGCAGTTCCTCGCCGGTCATCGCGTCACGGTCGGGCTTGTCGGCCTTCTTCCGGGCGGGGTCGTAAGTGTCGTAGGGCAGCCAGAACTCCTGGACGGTGATGCGGATCTCCGGGTTGTACTCCAGGGCAAACTGGGTGAAGCGGGCGATCCCTTCGTCGGGCAGGTAGATCGGCGAGAGCGTGAAGGCGTCGACCGTGCCGGTCTTGAGGGCTGTCTTGGCCTTGTTCTTCTCGTCGGCCAGATCCCAGTGCTGGATGACCCGTGAGCCGCCGATCGATTGCACATCGACCTGGACGTGATCCTTGATCCCAGCCGACTGGGCCACGTCCTTCAGTATGCCCGGCACGAAGACATGGAAGCTGTGCCCGGCCGAGAGGACGCGCAGGCCCTTGGCGACGGGGGGAGCAGCCTTGTCCTGCCTGCCCTCCGCAGCCCTGGCAAGTGAGGGGGCCTGGCTGGAGGCCTGGAAGAAGCAGAAGCAGGCGACCAGGACCAGGGTCGCGACCTTGATCCATTTTCCAATTCGACCTGTCATCGCGGTTCCTCCGGAGGATGGCACCGTGCGGCCTCCTCTAATACATGAGAAGTCATCCACGTGACCTGAAATCGCGGGTCGAAATGGGCCGTGAGGGATTCGAACCCCCGACCCCCTGCGTGTAAAGCAGGTGCTCTAGCCGCTGAGCTAACGGCCCTCCTTCGCACAGTCTGGGGGGCGTGTGCTGCGGAGGGTAATCCCCCTTCGCACATGATAGGGATTTGCGCTTCCGGGGGGAAACCCTCTTCGCACAATGTTCGGAACCGTCCCGCTGGGGGCAAGGCCCCCCTACTTCCACTCCAGCAGGACCTTGCCCGACTGGCCGGAGACGGCCGTCTCGAAGCCCTTCTGGAATTCGTCCGCGCGGAAGCGGTGCGTGATCACGGGGCGGATGTCCAGGCCTCCCTGCACCATCACCGTCATCTTGTACCAGGTCTCGTAGATCTCGCGGCCGTAGATGCCCTTGATCGTGAGCATGTTCAGCACCACCGTGCTCCAGTCGATCGCGATCTCGCGCTCCGGGATGCCCAGCATCGCGATTTTCGCGCCGTGGCACATGTTCTTGAGCATGTCGCGGAACGCGGCGGGGTTGCCCGACATCTCCAGGCCCACGTCGAACCCCTCCGTCATCCCGAGCTCCTTCTGGACGTCTTCGAGCGACTTCGAGCGGACGTCGACCGCGAGCGTCGCGCCCATCTTCCGCGCCAGGTCCAGCCGGTAGGGGTTCACGTCGGTCACCACCACTTGGCGCGCGCCGGCGTGCCGCAGCACCGCCGCGGCCATGACGCCGATCGGCCCCGCGCCCGTCACGAGCACGTCCTCCCCGAGCACCGGGAAGGCCAGCGCCGTGTGGACCGCGTTCCCGAACGGATCGAAGACCGCCGCCACGTCGCGCGGCACGAAGTCCGGGTGCACCCACACGTACTCGACCGGCAGCGCGATGTACTCCGCGAACGCCCCCGTGCGATGCACCCCCACTCCCTGCGTCCGCATGCACAGGTGCCGCCGCCCCGCGAGGCAGTTCCTGCAGCGGCCGCACACCCCGTGCCCCTCGCCGCTCACCACCTGGCCCGGTTTCACTTCCGTCACCCGCGCCCCGACCTCGACGACCTCGCCCACGAACTCGTGACCGATCGTCATGGGAACGGGTATGGTCTTCTTCGCCCATTCGTTCCACTTGTAGATGTGCAGGTCGGTGCCGCAGATGCCCGTGCGGTCGACCCGGATCAGGACGTCCTCCGGCCCCACGCGGGGCATCGGCGCGTCCTCCATCCACAACCCGGGCTCCCCCCGGCTCTTCACGAGCGCCTTCATGCCGGACCACCTTAGTCCCCCTCCGCCTCGCGTGCAAGCACTACGCTTCCCCGGCGGGGCCCTGGATTTCTCAGGAGGAGGAACCAGAAAAACTGATTTGGACCCTGCAGGCGTCCTCGCATTTTCTGGATTTCGTGTGCGAAGACTGGATCGCGCGAGGGCTGGAGGCGTGCATTCCCGGGATCCTCGGGAGCCGCGCGACCCTGTCCGAGTACGCCCGCGAGCCCAAGGCGATCGACGAGAACCGGCTGCGCCTCATGGATAAGACCCGCACCCCCAGGCAATGATCGAGTCATCGCGGCCGACAGGCAGCGGCCACCAGACATCCAAAGGCGGCGCCGGCCGCGGGGCGGCCCGGGCGCCGCAAGCCCCCTGCGGCGCGAGATGTTACCGTTTGGGGAGAGAAGGAAAGCAAGCGATGTCGATGGGTCCGGCGA
>JAHFOZ010000049.1:0-11217 GCA_023261405.1 Planctomycetota bacterium | reverse complement strand
CGGCGAGGGGCGCCGGGCAGCCCTTCTGTAAACTCTCTCCCCCCGGTAGGTTACGGGTCTTCAGCGTCCGTCCCAGCCCGGGCGGGCGTACGTCTCTTTCTTTGCTCGGCTCGGACTACCGAAAGGAAAGAGAAAAGACAGAGATGAACCTGACAGACCTCACCCGTTTCTGCACCGACTCATTCGACCTTTGCACCAAGGCCCTTCAGCGTCTCTTCGAGCCGGCGGAGCGCCTCGTCCAGGCAGACCGACCCCCACTCGCCGTCGAAGGCCTTGTCCGGAGACCTGGCGGCCGGGTCTTCCACCGTCTCCACCAGGTCCGAGAAGTCCATGGGCACGTGTCCGACGCCTCCCCCCCGCTTGAGGGCCTGGGTCCGGCGCTGCTCGTCCACGAGGAAATGGCGGAGGGCGTTCTTGAGGTAGCCGCGGAGCGTGCCGTGCTCGGGCGCCAGCTACTCCAGGTACCCCCCCTCCAAGAGCAAGCCGAAGAACCCCTGGGTCAGGTCCTTGGCGTCCTCGCTCGACTCGCCCCAGGAGGCGCGGATGTATCGATAGACGGGCTTCCAGTAGACCGCCAGGAGCTGGCCCATCCGCTCGCGCCGCTCGGACGCCGGCCCCGCCACGGCCTTCCGGACCAGGGACCAGGACGTCGTCGGAAAGGCGTGCCCCCCGGGGCCGCCCACTTCCGTGTCCAGATTCAACTGCCTATCCGGTTGACTCCCAATGACCCCACAGGAAGGGCTGTCAGTGCACGACACGCCGCAATCCGCTGTGATTCGGGGAGTTGACGAGATAGGCAGTCCCCTTGAATACCCTCTGGGGCCCCGTTTCAGCGCCCCGATCCTGCGCGCCGGAAAAATAAACCGCATTGCGCTATTTTTCGGGTTGGGAGCCGCCGGGTCACGCACCCTGTTAGATAGGGGGTGGCCCATGGTGACCTACTGCTCGAAATGCGGGATCCGGGTGAGCGACCGTCGCCCGGGACAGGAGACATTCCAGGTGTGCTCCAACCGTTTTTTCTGCCGCACCTGCGCGCTCCCGATCGCGCCGCCTCCGGCCGCGAGGGCCGGTCGTCCGTCTTCAGTCACGATTCCGCGGGTCGGGGGCTTGGCATGAACCCGGATCTGGAGAAGGGACGCCTGGCCCAGGCGCGCGCAGGCTCGGCCGACGCGTTCGCCGACCTCGTCCGCCTCCACCAGGCGAGCGTGCGGGCTTTCCTCGGACGTTTCGTCCGGAGCCGCGACGTGGCGGACGACCTCGCTCAGGAGACCTTCCTCAGCGCCTTCCGGACGCTCGACTCGTACCGGGGCGAGTCGCCCCTCCGCCACTGGCTCCTCGGAATCGCCCGCCACCGCGGCCTGGAGCATCTTCGGGCGGAGGCGGGCCGCCGCTCGCGTCCGCTCGAGGGCACGATCCTGGAGACCCTGGTCCGGCGCCTCGAGGAGGCGGACGACCCCGCCGCCCAGGAGGAGCGGGTGATCGCGCTCAAGTCCTGCATCGGGAGCCTGGCCCCCGCCAGCCGGGAGATGGTCCGCGAGTTCTACTACCGCGACCACAGCGCGGGCGAGATCGCGCGCGCGACGGGCCGGAAGGAAGGCTCCGTCTGGATGGCCCTGGTCCGGATCCGCCAGGCCCTCCGCGCATGCCTGCATCTCAAGCTCGGGGTCCCGACGTGAACGACGCCCGGCGCGAGCTCTGGGCCCGGTTCATGGCGGGAGAAGCGCTCTCCCCCGCCGAGGAGCGCGAGCTCCAGGAGGCCCTCCGGCAGGATCCATCGATCGCCGAGGATGTGGAGATCGACGGGCTCCTCCGGGCCCTTCCCGCGGAGGAGGACCCGGAGCCGTTCGTCCGCGCCTTCTCCGACGCCGCGGCGGCCGAGAAAGACGGCGAGCAATTCGTCGAGAAGTTCCGCGCCCGGGCGATCCGCGCCCCGCGCCGGCGTCCCGGCTCACCGCCGGGGTCATCGTGGATCGGCGCGGTGGCCGTCCTCCTCGCGGCGGCCGCGGCCCTTCTCTTCCTCCTCTGGTCCGGTGGCCCCGAAGAAAGGCCCGCGCGGCGGCCCGGCGAAGCGGCCCGGTCAGCGCCCGTGCCGGAACCGGAGGAAGCCCCGCGCCACGCCCTCGTCCGGGAGGAGAAGCCCCCCGCGCCCCCGCCTCCCCGCCCCCCGCCGGAGCCCGCCCCCCTCGTAATCCCGAGCCGGCCTCCGACGGCCGTCCCCGATCCGAAACCGGTACCGCTTCCCGAGCCCGTGCCGACGCCGACCCCTCCCCCCGCCGATCCGGCCCGCCCGCGGACGATCGTCGTCGCGGGGACCCTGGAGCGCGTCGAAGGAGAGGCCGGCATCGTGGAGGGAGGAGTCCGGACCGTCGCGCTCGCGGGGGCCTCGGTCCCCGCGGGGGCGGCGATCGCCACGACCGGTGCCAGGAGTTCATTGACCTTCCGGTTCGAGGACGGCACGAGCCTGATGCTCGCGGGCGACACGATCGTCCGCGACCTCGCCGATCGCGAGGCGAAGGCCCCCCGGGGCAAGCGCGCCTTCGTCGCCCAGGGCATGGTCGAAGCCGAGATCACGAAGCAGCCCGCGGACCAGCCCATGATCTTCACCACTCCGCACGCCGAGGCGCGCGTCGTCGGGACGACCCTGAAGCTCCTGGTGGACGCCGTGGGAAAGAACGGGACGAGGCTGGAGGTCCCCAAGGGCCGCTGCGAGTTCCGCCGGACCGGGGAGATCCGGTCGGTGCTCGTCGTCGCGGGGAACTTCGCCGTGGCGGCGCCGGCAACGGTCCTGGTCGCCCGCCCCCTGGCTTCGGCTCCCGCGCAGAGGACGATCCTACTCCAGATGGACTTCGAGGACCCGTCCTGCCAGAAAGATTGGCAGAACGGGACGTTCCAGTCCGCCGTCACGCACGGCCGCTCCAAGGGGGCGATGAAAGCGGCCTCGGCGCAGGTCGGCGACTTCACCGCCTCCCTCGAGGCGGCCTACTCCCCCAAGCCGCTGCCTTTCACCGTCACGGACAGAACCATGTTCACCTTCGCTTACTATGTGAGCGCCCCGCCGGGGGAGATCAAGGCGCAGTTCCGGAGGGACCGGACCTCGAGCAAGGTCGTGATCGGCTACATCCTCCCGGAAGTGAAGGTGCGGGAATGGACCGTGGTGACGGTCCGCATGGCCGAGGTCTTCCGCACGGAGTCGGGGGCGGGGGACCTCGTCAAGATCCCCATCCTCGAGATCGACGATCTGCAGTTCCATGCGGGCACCAGGGGAAAGAACGTGGAGTTCTACCTCGATTCCGTGGCCATCTACGAATAGGGCCTGCCCGTCCCGCGCAATTCCTTGCGAAAGCTCCCGAGGCACCGATACCATGGCGCCGTGCCAGGCCCCCCGGACACCGTCGCGCCGCTCCCGCCCCACCTGCCCCTGGATTCCTACTATGAGGGCGAGAGGGACCGCCGGCGATTCCTCGGGCACATCTTCGACCGGACCGCCCGCCACTACGACCGCATCTCGGGCTTCCTCTCGCTCGGCACCGGGGAGTGGTACCGCGGCTTCGCCCTGAGACAGGCTGGCCTCGAGCCGGGGTCCAGGGTCCTCGACGTCGCCACGGGCACGGGCCTGCTGGCACGCGCCTCTGCCCGCCTGGGCTGCCCGGTGGTGGGCTTGGACCCCAGCGCGGGCATGCTCTCCTGTTTCAAGGAGCGGTCCCTCGTGCGCCTCACGCGGGGCATCGCGGAGCGGCTTCCCTTCCGCGACGGCGCCTTCGACTTCCTGACCATGGGATACGCCCTGCGCCACGTGAACGACCTTCGCTCCACGTTCGTCGAGTACCGCCGCGTCATCCGCCCCGGAGGGAGGATCCTCATCCTCGACTTCTCGCGCCCGCGCAACGCCGCGGGCTACGGCATGGCGCGCGTGTTTATGCAGATGCTCGTCCCCCTGGCCTCGCGCCTCTTCGCGGGCGGCCGCGAGGCGGAACTCCTCATGCGCTACTGCTGGGACACGGTGGACCAGTGCGTCCCCGTGGCCCGCGTCACAGCGGCGCTCGAGACGGCGGGCTTCACGGGCCTTCGGGTCACCACGTGGGCGGGCGTCTTCGTGGAGTACGCGGCCTCGCGCTGAGGCCTCATCCCGGCCATCCCTTCTTCCCTACCCCCTGCGGGCCCATCCTGCTATCTTGTGTGGGCAGCATGCTCTTCATCGAATATCTGGTCGTCCGCGCGCTCCTCCTCTTCCTCCGCTGTCTGCCCTACCGGGTGGCGCTCTGGCTGTCCCGCCGCGCGGCGCGCCTGGCCTTCATCTTCGACTCGACGCCGCGCACCCGTGCGATCAGCCATATCCAGCTGGCTTATGCCGGGACCCTCGCCCCTGGAGCCGCGGAGCAGATCGCCCTGGAGGCCTATGAATCGATCGCCCAGCATGTCGTGGAGGCCGCCCATGTGCGCCCCCAGGGGAAGCTGGGGCTGCACTTCGAGAACATCGAAATTCTCCAGAACGCCTACGCCCTCGGCCGGGGCGTGGTCCTCGTCAGCGCCCACATGGGCTGCTTCGTGCGCATGGTCCTCATCCCTCACATGTACGGGATCCGGGCCGCCGTCATCATGAAGAAGCAGAGGAACGACCGGCTGCTCCAGTGGGCCATCCGTCATCTCAAGCGCCACTTCGACCTCGACGTCATCCAGAAGAAGGAAGCTCGCGACCAGATCGTCGAGTTTCTCAACGACAAGAAAGTGGTCGGGCTCTTCGCCGACCAGCATCCCCGGAGAGGGGGCTTCGCCGCCCGGTTCTTCGGGCTCGACGTCATGGCCGCGGGCGGCCCCGCGGTCTACGCCCAGCGCTTCCAATGCCCCCTCGTGGTGCTCACCGCGACCGTCCGCGCCGACGGACGCCACGTCCTGCGCTTAGACGGCCCCCTCCCGATCGAGGGAACGGCCGAGGAGGTCAGCCAGCGCTGGCTCGACGTGCTCGAAGCCCGCATCCGCGAGCACCCTGGACAATGGACCTGGATGCACCGCCGCTGGAGGGGCCCGGAGATTGAAGCGCGCCTCGCCCTCTCGTCCCCCGCGGCCGGGGTCTCCCGGGAGGATTGAAGTCCTTCGGCCGCCTGGTGTCTTTGTGCCTTGGTGGTTTCCTTCGCCGGGTTTATCGACCGGCGTCCCGCCGCGTCGAGAGGATGTCCAGCAGCGCCTCGAAGGTCTTGATCGGACCGCGGTAGACGCGCTGGAGGCCGCTCGCGTCCATGATCCCCGACCAGGGGATGCCGCCCTCGTCGCCCGTGCCCAGTTCGAACCAGCCGCCGAACTGGCGACGCACCAGCCCCATCGTGGCCCCGGGGATCTTCACGAGCGCCTTCCCCGTCTCCTCGTCCGCCACGATCACCGGGTAGGTGACCCCGCGGCGCTCGACGAAGGCGCGCACGTCCTCGACCTTCGAGTCCACCGCCACGGCCAGGATCGCCACTTCCTTCTGGAGTCCCTTCAGCGTCGCCGCTTCCTTGTCGCATCCCTTGCAGGACGGCGACCAGACGTGGAAGAGCGTCGGGTCCTTGAGCAGGTCCGCCCCGCCGACGGGTTTCCCCTGGAGGTCCGTGAACTTTCCCTTCCGCAGCAGTGCCACGACGGGATCGTGCTCGGCCGCCTTCGCCGGGGGCGCCGTCGACGGCCGCGGCGCCTCGACCTTGGGCTCGGACTGGCCCTCCGTGATCGTGAGGAACGCATTGGAGGCCACGCCGCGGAACTCCTGCACCAGGCCTGACGGCCAGCGCACCTCGAGACGGTCCACCTTCTCGTGCGCGCCCAGCCCGAAGTGGACGGCCGGCTCGTTCTGCGTGAGATAGCCGGAGCCGCAGGTCATCTCGGACATGTACCGGTCGGCCCCCGCCTGCGCCGTGACGCGCGCCCCCACGCCCATCCGGTTGCTCTTCGTGCCCACGAGGCGGACGTGCAGGAAGCGGCCCGCCGGGGCCTCGTTGTGCAGGAAGTACGACCGCTCATACAGCGTGCGCACCGCGAGGTCCATCCGCCCGTCACGGTCGAAGTCCGCCGCGGCACAGGCACGCGAGTCCAGGATGAGGTCGCCCCCCGCGGCGAAGCCGATCTCGCTGAAGGTCCCGTCGCCGTTCGAACGCCAGACCCGGTCGTGCTCGTAGCCGTTGAACGAGCGGTCGCCCAGCGCGAACTTGCGCTCGCCGCGTCGGATCTCCCGGTCGTGTGGAACCACACTCTTCCAGAAGGGCACTCAGGTGTCCTCGGGGCTGCGGCCCGTCCAGTATCCGTTGCAGCAGAAGAGGTCCAGGCGGCCGTCGTTGTCGAGATCGACCCAGGGGCTCCCCCACGCGAACTGGCCGTACTCGACTCCCGCGGCCCGAGCGATGTCCACGAACTTCCCGTTGCCCTCATTGCGCAGGAGGCGGTTCCCGTCCGTCATGAAATCCAGGAGCGGCAGGATCTGCTCGCGGAACCGCACGAGGAAGGGGCCCGGGAGGAGCTCGTCGCGCTTGAAGATCCACTGGCCGGCGTTCGAGTACATCCCGGCGAGGTACAGGTCGAGGTCGCCGTCGTTGTCGAAGTCGCCGAAGCTCGCGCTCATGCCGAAGCCGTCCACCGAGACGCCGCTCTCGGCGGTGACGTCGGTGAAGGTCCCGCCGTCGTTTCGATAGAGTGCGTTCGTGCCGAAATCGTTGCAGACGAAGAGGTCGGGGTCGCCGTCGTTGTCGTAGTCGCCCCAGGTGACCGCGAGCGTCCAGCCGCGGTCGCCCACGCCGAGGGCGGAGGTGACGTCGCGGAAGCGGAGGCCGCCGGTGTTGTGGTAGAGGACGTTCGGATCGCCGTTCTTGCTCTTGAGCTCGGGGTAGCGGTTGGAATGGTCGCCGTAGCAGCCCAGGTAGAGGTCCAGGAGACCGTCGTTGTCGTAGTCCGCGGCGGCCACCGAGGTGGTGAACCCGGCGTGCCCCACGCCCGCGCGCTCCGTGCAGTCCTTGAACGTCCCGTTCCCGAGGTTCTCGTAGAGGCGGCAGGGTGCGCCCTCAAACGCCGCGAACAAGTCGAGGTCGCCGTCGTTGTCCAGGTCGGCGAAGAGGGCGCTTCGGGAGACCTTCTGCGGCCCTCCGAGGCCCGCGCGCTCGGTGACGTCCTCGAAGGTCCCGTCGCCGCGGTTCCGCAGGAGGGCGTTGCGGAGGCCGTCGCAGTAGTAGAGGTCCACCCACCCGTCGCCGTCATAGTCGGCGGCGCAGACGCCGGAGTCGCCGCGCACGACGAGGGGGAACGAGTTTCCTTCCATGTCCTTCGGCCCGAACTCGGGGCTCGGGTGGTGCGGGTAGGCGGTCCCGTTATCGCGCGCCACGTCGCGGAGCCAGGAGCGCGCCCCGAGGACCGCGTCGGCCTCCGCGATCCTCTGATCGATGACCACCCACGGGCCCTGGTCGGAGCGGAACGTGTACTGGATGAGGAGGCGGTCGTGCCGGAAGCGGCCGTCCGCGTCCGCGCCCATGACGCTCAGGAGGATGAGGCAGCGGGACTCGGGATCGGCCATCTGCATGACGCGCGGCTTCTGCTCCACGCGGGCGATCGTGCGGAAGCCGGCGAGGTACTTCTCCCAGAGGGCGCGCACGGCCGCCCGGTCCAGGTCCGCCTTCTCCCCTCCCGCGGCCCAGCGCCGGATCTCCAGCCCCTGCGCCTCATGGACGCGGCTCCATTTCCCGGCATCGTAGCCGGCGGCGAGGAAGTCCTCGGCGTAGGCGGAGACGATGAGGTCGAGGTCGCGCTTCTGGAGCCCAGCGGTGATCCGATCGGCCGTCTTGAGGGCAACTTCCTCGGGCAGGATGGGCACCTCGTACCCCTTCAGGGGCCAGGGGCAGCCCGCCAGGACGAAGAGGAGCAGGGGCCAGGGAGCTCGTGCGGCGCGCATGGTCAGGCGGAATGATACCCCGGCGCCTTCCGTCTGTCACGCACCTCGCTGGACCGGCTCGGGCGGGCAGCAGGCCCCGACGGTGGGCGCCTGCTCCTCCACATCGAAGTTGACCGTGTACACTTCCCACTCGTTCCCGTCCGGGTCGACGACCCAGAACTTGTCCTGGTTGGCGTGTCAGCAGTCGACGTCCCGCTCGACGCGGGGCTCGAGACCCGCGGCTCGGACGCGGGCGAGCTCGGCGGCGACCGCTTCCGGTGTTTCGAACTGCAGCCCGAAGTGGCCGGGGTGGTGCCCGCCGACGCCGGCCTTCATGGCGAGGTTGAGGGGCGCCTGGGTCGGGAGGAACTTCACGTAATCGGGCTTCTCCTTGACGGGAGCCGCGCCAAGGAAGGCCCGGTAGAAGTCGCGGCTGGCGGCGAGGTCCCGGACGCTCAAGTGGACATGCACGTTGGCCATCGGCGGTCTCCCTTCGTCCCTCTGAACGCGGCGGCGCGGGCGTTCATTCCGCGAGGTCAATCTGCACGATCTGCCGCTCGTCCCTGAGGTAGAGCTTCTTGTCGAGGAAGGCCGGTTGGCTCCAGCACCGGGTGCCGAGGAGTCCCTCGAGCTTCCCCTTCACGACGAAGGCGTCAGGGTTCGCCTCGATCAGCCAGACCGTGCCGCGCTCGCCGAGAAGGACGAGATGGCCCGGGAGGCCGAGGAGGGAGCACTTGCCGGTCCCCCGCTCGAACCACTTCTCTTTGCCGGTCGCGAGCTCCACGGCCTTGAGCATGTTCGCGGCGAGGTCGCCATGGCAGCCGTAGACGTGGCCGCCCGCGATCACGCTCGTCGGGAAGTGGTTCATCAGAACCTTGTCCTGCCACTTCACTTTTGGACCCGACGCCGTCAGCTCCAGCGCTGCGGAACCGGTCTTGTAGGCGGCCGAGATGAAGAGCAGGCCCTCGGCCCAGAGCGGGGTCGCGATGTTGCAGTCGTACTCGTTTCCGAGTTCGAAGCGCCACAGGAGCTTGCCCGCGGCCGGATCCACGCCGATGGCCGAGCGCCCAGTGAACGAGACGATCTGCCGGCGGCCGCCGGCCTCGATCGCGATCGGCGAACTGTATCCGGCCGGATCGTTGCCGACGCCCCAGGCGAGCCTGCCCGTGTCGCGGCGGAGCGCGACGAGCGAGTTGTCACGATTGCCGCCGGGCTGGACGATGACGAGGTCGCCTTCGACGAGCGGCGAGCCGGCCATGCCCCAGTAGTAGACATCGTCCCGGGGCCGCGTCTTCGCGGCGTCGAAGAGGTCCACCTCCCAGACTTTCTTCCCGTCGTCGGCCTCGAGGCAGAGGAGCGCGCCGTTCGCCATCAGCACGTAGAGCCGGCCGCGGTGGAAGGTCGGGGTGGCGCGCGGCCCGGCGCCCTGCCTCTGCCGGTCCAGGTAGCCCGGGGCGGCGTCGGTGTACCAGCGCTCCTTACCCTTCTTTGCATCAATGCAAAGGATCCCGTCGCGGCTGCCCCTCTGCTCCCCGGTGAAGAGCCGGTCGCCGACGACCGAGACCGAGGAGAAGCTTGGACCGGTCGCCGCCTTCCAGACGACGGCGGGCTTCTTCTTCGTCCAGTCGGTGTTGAGTCCGGTCTCGCGGCTGATGCCGTCGCGCCGGGGGCCGAGGAACTGCGCCCAGCTTGCCGGGTCGTCGGCCGGCGGGCCGTCGGCCGGAAAGCGGACCGCGAGTGCGGCCGCCGCCTGCAGGAACTCGCGTCGCGAGGGCGGGTTCAGGGGCATTTTCACGCCTGCGGCTTCGGGGGCGGCGGCAGGGCGACCGCCTGCGAATCCGCCGTGAAGTTGAGCTTCCGGTGGCTTCCGTCGCAGAACGGCTTGGTCGCCGACGCCCCGCAGCGGCAGAGCGCGATCGCCTCGCGCCCCGCGAGGTCGAAGACTTTGCCCTGGGCGTCCTTGATCGTGATGCCCTTCCCCTGCACCAGCAGCGGCCCGTTGGGCCGCACGGTGATCTCGCTGTCTCCCATCGCGTCCTCCTTCGGGTTGAACTTGATCCTATGGTACGCTGCCGGGGCCGGCCTGTTCGGCGGCCTTAATTCTGCTCGCGCGATTTCCCTGGGTTGGGTGTCGTCCCTGGGGTCCTGGGCACCTATGGATCCGGGGCCCAGCCGACCGAGAACTTCCATGGCCCCCCCTCGTTGCCGCAGCGCACGAGCACGGTGTTCTTTCCCGCTCGCAGCCTGGTGCGTACGGAAAATCCCGAGCTATAGTAGTGGTGCACCGTAAGATCTTCGTAAACCTTGCTCCCGTTGATCCAGAGGACAATCGAATCGTCGTTTCCTCCGCCAAACAGGACCTCCTGCTCGACGCTGCAGGTGATCTCCGCGAAGGCATAGGCCTTGGCGGCTCCAGCCTCGGCGAAGTGGGTGCCCAGGTCCACCAGACCGCCCTCGCGAGTCGCTTCGAAGCGTTGCCAGCGGATCGGTTTTCCTCCTGCAGTGAATTCCTGCTCCAGCGCGACGCCTTCCGGCGGAAATGGATCGGGGGCCGACACGGGGAACGGGCCCAGGAGGCTCCATCCCGCGATCCTGGGCAGCCCTGTGATCTTAAGCCGGGCATCGTACTCTCTCCAGTAGGTCTCCGGCGGTAGGTGCTTGGTCCCCTGCGGTGCAAACCCAATCTCCCGAATGCTCTTCATGGAGCGCGCTACGTCCATACCCTTCAGGATGCGTTCTTCGGAGAACGTGAGGATCTCCAGCTGCATCCCCTCCAGGGGGGTCAGATCCGTGACTTCGGTGAGGGCCACATGGAGGGTTGTCAAAGGCATGCCTCTCAGGGGCTCCAGGCTTTTCACCTTCGTAGCGTGGAGGTTCAGGTTGGTCAGCGACTTCCCATACAGCGGGGAGAGATCCTCTACAGGGGCGCCCCACAATGCAAGGTGCTGCACGGAGACATCACGAAGCGGGCTGAGGTCCGTCAGTCGAGTCTCCCCCAATCCAAGGTACGACAGCGACTTTCCCTTCAGCACATCAAGATTCATGAATGCGGTCTGACGAAGTTCGAGTTCCTTGACGGGAAGCTCCCTCAGTATCGAAAAGTCTTGCACCGGAGTCGAGCCCACGTCCAACGTCCTCAGGGGCATCCCCCTCAGGGGTGCGAGATCTGTGATTCGGGTGGCTTGGCACACCAGATCCTCGAGAGCCATCCCCCGGAGTGGGCCAAGGTCCGATACCGCGGTCCCCAAGATGTCCAGCCGGGTCAGCGGCGCGCCCTTCAGCGGCGACAGGTCGCTTACTTTGGAGCAACCATAGACTGTGAGATATTCCAGAGGCAT
>JAHFOZ010000466.1 GCA_023261405.1 Planctomycetota bacterium | reverse complement strand
CTCATGGAACATGTGAGATCGGTCCTCGGCGCAATCAACGCAGGACCCGAAGCAGCCATCACCATCAGTCGTCACGTGAGCCCACATGCTATTCGGATATACTTGGGGACAGGTACTTAGCCGTACCCTCGAGCTGGAAGGCCCGACGCACTGGTGATTTGGCATCGCTGCCAACAAACCAGGGCCAATTCTAAATCCAGCCAATCAGCATCCCACAGCACGCTTTCTGCCCTCCGCGAGCACGACAGCGAGAGCGGCCTCGTCCACATGCGCGCGCGCATGTACGACCCGCGGACGGGCCGCTTCACCCAGAATGATCCCATCGCCGGAAACAGGCCCTGGGACCACTACCTCTACGCCAGCAACAACCCCGTCAGCCGCATCGACCCGATGGGGACGCAGGACGAAGACACACACACGTTGACCTTCAAGGACGGCCGTTGGGGGACACCGACAGCTCAAGAACTCCTTCGTGAGCGACAGCTAATGTGGGCCAAGCGTCACGAAATAGACGCCAAAGACCCAAGACTCAGCCAGATGCAGAGGCAAAGCCATCAGAGAATGGCAGACGCGCTCCGGCAACGAGACATGCAAGCTTACATGCGTGAGGCGGAAGGCAACATGCAGCTCCTGGGTGTGGATTCTCGGACTGCATGAGACCAGAATTCTCCGGCTGGCTGAGACCAGCCCGGCCATAAGAAACCCCCGCCGGGGCGGGGGTTCCTTCCGGATCAGAAGGTCCCGTCGAAGTCGTTCAGCACGCGCTTGATGATGGCGGGGCCGATCACCTTGCGGCTCTCGGCGGCCCCCGCCAGGAGGGCGTGGGTGCAGAGGAGGTTGACCTTCCGGGGCACGCCCTTGGCGGCGTGGTAGACCTGTTCGAGGGCTTCGTCCTCGAAGAGGCGGTGGTTGGCGCCGGCGACTTTCAGGTGGTGGTCCATGTAGGCGAGCGTCTCGGGAAGGTCCATGGGCGTGAGCCGGTAGCGGACGCCGATGCGCTGGTTGAGGGACTGGTAGGCGGAGAGTTTGAGGCGTTCGAGAAAGCTCTCGTGGCCGACCAGGACGATGGAGACCAGCGTCTGGCTGTCGAGCTCGTAGCTGGTGAGCATGCGGAGGGCCTCGGTGAGGGCGAAGTCGGCGAGTTGGATCTCATCGAAGACGATGACGGCGGCGTGGCCGCGGGAGCGGAGTTCCGTCAAGTGACTCGTCAGCTCGCGGAGGATCTTGGGGAGGGAGAGGCCGACTTCGAGGCCGAGCTGGTAGGCGGCAGCGGAGAGGACGCCGCGGGCCTTGATCGTGGGGTTTCCGACGTAGGCGAGCTTGTGCTTGCCGTCGGCGAGCTTCTCGCGCAGCGCCCGCACCAGCGAGGTTTTGCCGGTGCCGATTTCGCCGACGAGGGCCATGATCTCGCGGGTGGCGACGGCGTACTCGAGGCGGGCGAGCGCTTCGGAGAAGGCCTTTCCGCGGAAGAACTTCTCCGGGGGCAGGGCCTTGTCGAAGACGGGGGCGGAGAGCCCGTAGAACTGACGGTACATCAGACACCTCCTTTGGGTTGGCGGCGCTGGATCACCAGCGCGCGCAAGGTGGAAAGAAACCTCCCGAACGCGATGGCGTCGGGGACAGGGTCCTTGGGGACTTGGGCCAGAACGGCTAGGTCGAGGGGCGCGAACTCGTCGTAGGTCGCCCGCGCGGAGGCGACTTCCAGCGACGCGAGCGGTCGCCCGAGGTGGACGGCGAGGGCTTCGACGAATTTCCCCTTCTCGGTCTCCAGGGCCAGCGTGCGTTTCTCCTGGATCTTCACGAAGTCCAGCGTGCCGAACTCCTTGGCGACGTTGGCCTCGTACTGGGCCAGGAGCGTGTCGAGGTAGCTCATCGAGAGCGGCCGCTGGGGCCTCTGGGGGGTCGGGGGCGCCTTGGGGTGGACGGGCCGAGGGAGGGAGACCGCTCGGGCGCGCATCTGGAAGACGCCGGCCTTGAAGACCAGGATCCGGGAGAGATCGAAGGGGTTGAAGCGGACCTCGACCTTCTGGTCGGAAAGCTCCGGGGCGACTTCGTAGAGGTTGGCGGAGAGCGTGAAGGTATGGACCTTGCTGACGGTGCGGTCTTCGCGCCAGAGGAAGACGGTGTCGAGGACCTCGGGCTCGGCGTAGCGGATGCGGTCGGTCTGGCGGAGCCAGAAGTCCAAGGGGGTGATGCCGAGGGACTCGTGGAGCTTGTGGTGGTAGGCGATCTGGAGCCAGGCCCAGAACCAGCGGTTGAGTTCGTCGAGGGTCGTCGGGCCCTTGGCGCGGGCTTCGTCCAGGAAGTCGCTGCGGATCGTGCCGTGATAGCGTTCGATCTTCCCGTGGCCCTCCGGCCGGTAAGGCTCGGTGTAGATGAGCTGGGTGCCGAGTTCGGCGGCGATGAGCTCGAACTGGATGGCGTGGAAGATCTTCCCGTTGTCGAGGTAGAGCTTGGTGGGGATGCCGCGGCGGGCGATGGCCTTCTTGAAGGTGTTCTCGAGGCGCGGGAGGCGCTCGTCGAAGTAGAACTCGGCGTGGGTGACCAGACGCGAGGCGTCGTCGATGAAGCTGAAGAGGTAGGTCATCTTGCGGCGACGGGCGTCGTGGGGGTCGGGGATGGGGAAGCCGTCCATGACGTCGCTCATCCAGAGTTCGTTGATGTGGGAGTAGGAGAAGGAGGTGAAGCCCCGGGGAGCGTCCTGGGCGAGATCGGCGCGCGTGAGTTGCTTGCCCTTGAAGATCCGGGCGAGGGTCTTGAGGTGGATCGTGCCAGGGGCCAGCCCCAGGGCCTTCTCGGCGAGCTCGATGACGCGCCGGGTGGTGCGGCGCGGCTGCTCCAGGCGAAGCTCGGTCGCCTTCTTGAGCCAGAGGGGCTCGATCGCACGGGAGGAGCCCTTGTCGGCGCGGTCGGTCTTCTTGAGGGCGCCGAAGCCGGCGCGGCGGTACTGGGCGAGCTTGCGGAAGAGGGTGGCGCGGGAGACGCGGCGGGGACCGAGTCCCGGGAGAGGCCAGTCCTTTGCGAGGATCTCGCGGATGAGCCGCGCGCGGTCGCCGTGGGCGAGTCCGGGATCCAGGAGAGGCGCGATCAGGCGGTACCAGAAGAGCGCCTGGGTTTCCTTGGGGTTGGGCTCGTTCATGCCGGTTTCTCCTTTCGCGGGTCACCCTACCCTGCGGCGGGGCCCGCTGGAAAAGCCGGAAGCGTGGGGATGGAGGTCGCGGCCAGAGCGGGAAGGCGCTACGCGGACAGGAGGCGCCGCCCGGCGGCGCGGAAGAGAGCGTCATGGAGCCATTCCCAGAAGCGTTCGGGGGAGAAGGAACGATGCAGGCCGAAGGCGGCGCGGGCCGCGCGGAGGAAGAGCTCCGGGTCACCGCGGATGGAGACAGGGGCGACGTGCAAATGCTGTGCGAGGTGGGCGGTGAACGCGGCGGCATGGCCGGCGCTGAGGCGGCGGAACCGGCGGCACCAGTCGGAGACCGTCGATCGAGCCAAGAAGGCGCTGCCGCGTGAGCGCCGAAGCTGCTTCAAGGCCGCGGGGTGGGATCGGCCGTCGAGGAAGACGCGCTCAAGGACCGCGCCACGGACTTGGACCGTGTAGTGGGCGCGGGGCTCCTGGAAGGCGGCGAGAGCCGAGAACGTCCCGCCCTGAGGACCCTTGCAGAGGTAGCGCTGGACGCCGACGTGGGAGACGACGGTGTGCCGAAAGGCGAAGTCGCGGAAGTAGTGGCCGTCCCTGACGAAGCCGCAGTCGGTGCCGCAGACGCCGCAGCGGTCAGGGCGCGGCAGCACCAGCCGCCCTTCGCGCGTTAGGCGCCGCGCGAGCTGCCGATAGTCCTTGAACGTCGCCGGATCAGGGCGTACCTTGGCCATTCTTCGTAGTGCAGCGCCCGGGTGACGCCGTCGCCAAACAGAGTCGCTCGGGCGCTTTTTCTTTGAGAGCCGGAACGCGGTAGACTACGAGGGGGCAGCGGGAGTGTCAACGAATCGGGCGGGCGCAGCCTGTCTCAGACAGCCCGAGAAAAAGCCCCGGTTTTAGTCCAGTAAGATGCCCTGAACAGGGCCCCGGGCTCCTCACGCCCATTCCACGTGCGTTTTCAATTTCCGCCCTCGCCTGCGGGCTCGGGCAGGCCTTGAACGGCCCGGTCCTTCACGAACTCC
>JAHFOZ010000048.1 GCA_023261405.1 Planctomycetota bacterium | reverse complement strand
GCCCCAGGACGGGCAGCATCCAGCGCAGCATGGTCTTGTCCCTATAATGTAGACGCTCAAGCGGGGGGCAAGTTCAAGCCTTTTCGCGAGGCGGTGAACCGGCACCCGGAGGCGCAGGTATAATAGGCGTCCGATGCCCAATCCCCCCAAGACTCTTGGCAAGTACCGGCTCCTCGAGCCTGTCGGGCGCGGGGGGATGGGGGAGGTCTACCGGGCCTTCCAGCAGGACCTCAACCGCCACGTGGCGATCAAGATGCTCCTCGCGGGCGAGCACGCCACCGAGGAGTTCCTCCAGCGCTTCCAGCGCGAGGCGCGGATGGCCGCCAAGCTCACCCACCCGAACATCGTGCAGATCCACGACATCGCCCGGGAGGGGCGGCTCCACTACATCGTGATGGAGTTCGTGGAGGGCCGCTCCCTCAAGGAGCTGATGGCCGAGCGGAAGCTCGACGCCGAGCAGGCCCTCAAGATCGCCCACTCCGTGGCGCGCACGCTCCAGTACGCCCACGACGAGAAGATCGTGCATCGCGACATCAAGCCCGCGAACCTGCTCGTCGACCGCCAGGGGCGCGTGCGCATCCTGGACTTCGGGCTGGCCAAGTCGCTTTCCGACGGGAAGTCCCTGAGCGGCACGAGCGTCATGGTGGGAACGCCGTATTACATGTCCCCCGAGCAGGCCTTCGCGGCGCCGGAAGAGGTGGATCACCGCACGGACCTCTACTCGCTGGGCGCGGTGCTTTACGAGATGCTCACGGGTCGGCCGCCCTTCGAAGGCGGCACCGTCCTCGCCCTCCTCCGGAAGATCGAGGACGAGGTCCCCGCCCCGCCCGGCGTCTCGCCCGCCATCGACGCCGCGGTGATGAAGGCCCTGGCGAAGGACCGGGAACGCCGCTTCCAGAGCGCCAACGAGATGGCCGACGCCCTCAAGGCCTGCCTTTCGCGGCCGGCGGCCACCCGTGTCGTCCGACCGGACGCGCGACGGATCCCGTGGCCCGCGCTCGCCGCGGCGGGCGCGGCGTTCGGGGTGCTCGTCCTGGCGTGGGCGGCCTGGCCCTCGACGCCCGGGGAGGCGTCCGCCCCCGAGTCGGCCGCCGCGGCGCCTGATCCGGCGGCGGAGCTCCAGGCGCTCCTCGAGCGGAAGAACGAGGTCAGCTCCGACGAGCTGGCGAGGTTCCGCGACGACGCCCGCCTGCGCCGCCTCATCGCCCGGCACTACCAGAAGCGCGGCCAGTTCTCGCGCGCGCTCGACGACCTCAAGGGCTACGAACGCGCGGTGGGCGAGCTGGCCTCGGCGCGCGCGCTCCAGCGCTTCGTTTCCCCGGCGCTCTTCAAGCTCTCCATCCCGCAGCCGCGCGATCTGAAGGGCGCGGAGGCGCTCCTCATCTCCGCGCTCGCCCGCCACCAGGAGGGGAAGCAGGAGGCGGCGCGCCTCAAGCTCAAGGCCGCGCAGAACAACGGCGCGCACCTGTCCCACGTGCTTCTCGTTCGCGCACACGTGGACCTCTGGGACGTCTGGAACGACCCGGGGGGCGAGGCCCAGAAGCCCGTGCTCGATGCCCTGCGCCGCGAGCTCGAGAAGACGGAGGAGCTCTTCCTCCTCCCGCTCAAGGCGCTGGCGGACTTCCTGGCGGGCGACGCCGACGGGGCCCGGAAGACCTGCGACCGCCTGAGCCGGCTCTCTCCCGGCGCCGCGGAGCCCTACGTCCTCAGCGCCATCCTCTTCCAGAAGTCGGGCCGGATCGACCTCGCGGTGGAAGACCTCGAGGTGGCCCAGCGGATGGACGGGAGGAACTTCGACGGCTCGATCCACCGCCTCTACCTCCGCTGGCTTGAAATGCTGAACGAACCGTCGAACGAGACGGTGGACGCGGAGGAGATGAGGGAGATCCTCGACGACCGGCTCAGGCACGACCATTACCCGGTCGGGCTCTTCCTCCGGGCGCTGCTCCACGCCCTGGACTCGCGCTGGGAGGCGGCGGAGGATGATCTCCGAAAGATGGCGCGGCGCGCGCCCCTGGACCGGGTGGTCCTGGACCACGAGCTCCTCGCGCCGTTCCTCTGGGGAGGCGAGTCGAGGACGAAGCTCCTGGACGCGGCCGCCAACCTGCAGGAGCACCTGGGACGGCGCGAGGCGGCGCTGGCGACCTCGGAGCTCGTCACGGGCGAGGAGTTTCCCGAGGAGGAGCGGAAGGTCCTTCTCCGGGACAACCACCGGCGGATCGCGCGCCTGATCCGGGACGACGAGGCCCGGGCGCTGACGCACCTCGAGGAGGCGCTCAAGCTGGGCGCCGCGCCCCAGGAGCTGCGGGAAGATCCGTCCCTCATGGCGCTTCGGGAGAAGCCGGGGTTCGAGGAGCTCCTCAAGCGGCATGAACAGCGCTGAGTTCGGGGAGGCGGTGGCGCCGCACCGGGAGGCACTGGGCCGCTTCGTCGCCATGATGGTGGGGCGCGAGGGCGAGGACATCGTCCAGGAGGCGGTGGCCGTGGCTTTCCGGGACATCGCCCGGTTCGAGAATCGCTCCAAGTTCTCCACCTGGCTTTACGGAATCGCGCTCAACCTCTGCCGCAAGCACCTGCGGGACAAGGGCCGGCATGCGGTCGCGGCGTCCCAGGAGTTGCTTGAGGCGCAGCCCTCGCGGCGCCGGGGAGTCCTTTCGAGCGTGATCCGCCACGAGATGGCCGAGCGGCTGGAGGTCTCGGTAGGTCGCCTGCCCGTCTCGATGCGCGAGGCGTTCCTCCTCCGCACCGTGGACGGGATGGACTACCCCGAGATCTCCTCGATCACGGGGGTCAGCGAGGGCACGGCGCGGGTCCGGGCCTTCCGGGCGCGGGCGCTCCTCCGCGAGGAGCTCGGCGCGGTGGTGGACAGCGTCTGGCTCGAGAAGGGGGCGGATGGCGGATGATGATGCAAAGGGGGGCGAAGGGAGGGAAGCGGGGGTGAGGAGGAGGGGTGGATTTCGCAGAGCTTGGGGAGGAGCCCGAGAGCCCTTCAGGCGATCCTGAGAGGGGAATGCCGAATCGAATCGCTTGGGACGGATCGCCGTAGGAGCGATCCTCCTGGTCGGACGATGGTGGGGGATGGGGGCCGGCCTGGACCGAAAGGCCGCCGGGCGACCGGGGTGCTGATGCTGGTTACGCGTCAAAGGTCACACTCGGCCTACTTAAGCTCAAGACAAGCTACTTGATGGTTGTCAGGAGCGCCATTCCCCTCGTTCCTTTGGTGGTGGCTGGATGGGCGGAGCGATTTGCGAACGATAAGATAAGACCACTCCGACTACACCAAGACTGAGGAGCAGCGTTGCTCCCCAGAACCTACGTTTCGAGTTCACCTGGTTCACGCCCTACAATGAGGGGGGCGAGGCTGTCTGGTATCCACCTGGGTCTTGCAGATGTGCGCAAGCCGATGGACGGGCCTCTCGGAGGTCGGTGCCGCATCTTGAAGTTGAAAGAGCCATTCCAGGCAACTCCACTTCCCTTTGGATAACTTGCGGGCGGCCAATAGTACGAAGGTACTTTTGCGCTCTCGAGCCGCATCGCGGTCCTCCGTTTGTGAAAGCGCGCTGAACTCCCTGACCAGGCTACCGCTGCCCAGCAGGTTGAAGACCGTCAACCCTGACCGGAGCAGCCTTATTGGGGCGTGCTTCAGCCAACTCCGTGTAGGCTTCAACGAACCGGGTTGCGGAGGGTGCAGGTTGAGATCTCATGATTTCGAGACGGATGTCTTTCTCCAAGGCCCAAGTCATCCTTGTGGGCCTCCGCCCACATTGTTCCCAATGTACGACTGCCGGGTGCGTCACTCCGAAGCGATGAGCGAACTGCTCCAGCGTCATGTCCATGGAGTGCCGAATGAAGCGAATCTCCTGACCCGTAAGCCTGGCGGGATGGAGGGCCAGCGCGCGCAAGACATCGCGAGCCAGCTTCCGGTAATCGACATCCGGCGTCCACACTCCAAGCGAACGGACCATCGGAACATTCACGAGAATGACGGGGAAACCGAACCCCTCATACACAAACGCGTGCTGGCGTTTCCGTTCAAGCTTCTGAATCATGGTTCCCTCGCTAACTGCGTGCCGGATCTACGGCGGTCGCGCCGTAACGATCACCAAGCAATCCTCCTCATCCAACGCGACGACGACGCGGATATCGACGCCATCGACCGTCTTGCCCCGAATCGCGCAGCTCCACGATTGGTTGGTGCTCCTCCTTGTACCTGTCCTCGCTTGCCTCATGCCACCCCATCTTGATGACCTTCTCCACATCGTAGAAGCGGTCGCTTCCGAGCTGCCACTGCTCACAGTGTAAATAGCTTACATGTAGATTTCAAGAAGAGAGCACCGGAACACCCGTTAGCCCTGGAGTCCCGGACTCTTGCCGCTCCGCACTCACGACCGCGGGAACGGGCGGCGGATTTTCGTGGGCCGCGGCCCGATCGACCGTCGCGGGCCGGCGGGCTCCTGGCCCTTCTCCACGCGCTCCAGGTCGTCCACGAGCTCTTCCGCGCCCGGGTAGCGCCGGCGCGGCTCGGCCTGGACGAGGGCGGTGAAGATCGCGTCGGCGGCGGGGGGAAGATCCTCACGGAAGGCCGAGGGCGGCCGGGCGGTCCCCTGCTCATGGTTCTTGCGGATCTCCCGGGTCCACCGGTGGCCGAAGGCGGTCTTGGCGGTGAGCATGAAGTGCCAGAGGACCCCGCACTGGTAGAGGTCGGTGGCGGGCCCCGCCTCTCCCGCCCACTGCTCCGGGGCCATCGAGAAGACGAGGCTGCCCACGAGGTCGGCGTGTTCCCGGAGGTACTCCCCGCCGTCCCGGGCGAGCCCGGGATCGGTGAGCTGGATGGTGGTTCCGCCCGTGAGGAAGACGTTCTCGGGCTTCAGGTTGCCGTGCACGGCTCCCGCTCCGTGGAGGGAGTGGAGCGCGGCGGCCGCCTGCTTGAGGATCTTGAGGGCGCTCGGGAGGTCGAGCGGCTCGCCGCCGGCCAGCGCGTTCAGGAGCGGCATTCCCGGCAGGAGCGCGCTCGCGATGTAGAGCGCACCGTCCTGCCGGCCCACCTCCAGGATGCGGGCGAGGTTCGGGTGCTCCATGCCCAGGGCGCGTCGCGAGCGCTCCTCGAAGCGGTCGAGCAGGGGCGCGTTCAGCGAGTTGGCGCCGATCACCTTGAGGGCCACTTCCTTTCCGAGCTTTCCGTGGAAGGCCCTGTGGACGGAGCCGCTCGGCCCGCGGCCCAGGGGCGCGAGCACCGTGCAGGACCCGACGATCCGGATCAACTCCTCGGGAGTCTCGGGCTCCTGCGCGGCGCGGACGAGGTCGTCGGCCTGCAGTCCCGTGAGGTAGCCCAGGGAGACGAACATCAGCTCGAGGGGCGCGGAGGGATCCGAGACCACCCGCGCGGAGAGGCAGGCGTCCACCTGCTCCCGGCTGAGCAGCCCCCTCTCGACGGCCAGCGAGGCCAGCCGGGTCTCGGGATCGGGGGGCGCGGGCGGGATGCTCACGTCCTGAGGCGGGCGCCCCTCGCGGCGGCGTAGACGCAGGCGCGGCCGCCGGTGGCGAGGTGCTCCGTCCGTTCGAGCGGCTTCCCGAGCACCGCCTCGAAGAGGAGCTTCTCGAAGCGGCAGACCTGGGGGAATTCCTTCGCGATGGCGGCGATGGGACAGTGGTGCTCCGTCAACCCCTGCAGTCCGGCGCGGGCCATGTAGCCCTCCTCCGCGCGGATCCGGGCCAGCTCCCGCCATTTCTCGGCCGGCGACCTCCCGGCGAGTCGCTTCCGATACGCTGAGACGAGGTCGCGCGTGCGCCGCTCGAGGAGGCGGTCGATCTTCCTTTCGCCGTCGACCTCGCGGAGCTGCCGCAGGAGGGTGAGGGCGAGGGGGCCGTAGGCCTGCGGGAAGAGCGCCTCGGCCTTGGGCGTGAGCGTCCAGACGTGCGTGGGCCGGCCGACCCTGCGGCGCTCCACCCGGGGCTCCACGAGCCCCTCGCGCTGGAGGGCCCCCAGCTGCTGCCGCACGGCGTTCAGGCCCACGCCGCGGAGCTCCGCCAGGCGCGGCGCGTTCGACGGCCCGTGGATCTTGAGAAGGTCGAGGATCGCCGGCCGGTCGGCCTCCGTGTACTCCCGCATGCGGCCCACTCTATCCTCCGGGAATCCCGCCTACAAACCTTTTGGGAGGGCCCTCACATTTATACAGTATGTACTGTATAATATATATGCCTAAACGGAGGGTCGGCCATGAACACGGTGCGGCGGGATCAGGGGAACCTCACGGGGCGGGACCCGGGGGAGGCGGCGGGGGGGTACGGGGCCGTCTCCGGCTTCGCGACGAGGCGGGGATCATGATGACGCCGCCCGAGTACCCGCTGCGCGACTTCGCGAAGCTGCGCGGGCTCCGGGACATCCCGGACGGCCTCGTCGAGGCCCATCTCAAGCTCTATGGGGGCTATGTCCGGAACATCAACCTCCTGGGGCGGCGGATCGCGGAGCACCCGGCGGGGACGCCGGAAGGGTCGGAGCTCCGGCGCCGGGTGGGCTTCGAGCTGAACGGCATGCGGCTCCACGAGCTCTACTTCGAGAACCTCACGCCCGGGGGCGGCGAGCCGGGCCGTGGCGCGCGGGAGGCCCTGGCGAAGGACTGGGGCTCCTTCGAGGCGTGGCGCGAAGAGTTCGCGTCGATCGGGGCCATGCGCGGCGTGGGCTGGGCGATCCTCTACCGGGACCCGGTGAACGGCGCGCTCTCGAACCACTGGATCGGGCTGCACGAGGAGGGGCACCCCGCGGGCTTCCGCCCGATCCTCGTCATGGACGTCTGGGAGCACGCCTTCAGCGGGATGGAGCGGCCGAAGTACGTGGCGGCCTTCCTGGCCAACGCGGACTGGGAGCGGACCGAGGAGCGGCTGCGGGGCTGAGCTTCAGTCGCCCTCCGCACTCACGGATACGTCCGCCGAGCCGTCAGGGCGGGTCCTGATCCGCACCTGCCAGGGCCGGCAGCACACGCCGCAATCCTGGACGAACTCCGCCTCCTCGTCTCCTTCCTCGACGGAGACCGTGCCCGGCTCCCCGCAATAGGGACAGGTCACGTCCACGACTTCCGGCATGCGTGGAGCATATCCGGCCCTGACCCGCCCGGCCAGAAGGCCGGCTTACTTCAGTTTCGCCGCGACGCTGAGCACGGGGCCGACCGGGCCCAGTCCCGGTCCGGAAGGAGGAGGCACGGCGGAAGTGAAGGGGACCGCCGCGGCCGTGGCGGCCAGGTGCACGATCAGGAAGGCCAGCGCGGGGGTGAGGAGGTACATCGACGCCACGGCGAGGAAGACGTCGCTCCCGCCCCGCTCGCCGGGCGAGAGCGCCTCGAGCGCGCCGCGCTTCGCGTTGAATGTCGAGAGCGCCGCCCAGCAGACCGGCCAGAGCTTGATCGAGACGAAGACCTTCCCGTAGTTCAGGAGCGCGCGCCACTGGCCCGGCGCGAGCGCGAAGAGGGCCACCACCGGGAAGAGGCCGGTCACGAAGAGGAGCATCAGGCCGTAGAGGTGCGGCGCGTAGGCGACCGCGAGGAAGTACGACTGCTTCGCGGTGAATCGGTTCTCCCAGGACTGCTGGAGCGCGGCGGTGCCGCCGATCACCGCGTCGAGGGCGCGGTCCTGAAGGGCGTCCGGCGCCAGGGACCAGATCCCGAGAAGGCCGCGCGCCCATCCCGGCACGCCCCCCGCGGACTGTGCGGGATTCGTGAGGGAGTACTCGCCGATCGAGGCGGCCACGAGCGCCGATTCGCTCATGGGGCTGCCGGGTTCGTCCACCGCGCGGCGGACGATCTCGTCGAGATACGCGGCGCGGAATGCCGGGGCCCCGGAAGGATCGTGCTTCTGCGACAGCTCGAGGGCCGACCGGTGGAGCGGATGGCGGTCCACGTGCGTCTCGAGCCGGCCCCAGAGGGCGGCCCGGTCCCGCTCGCAGCGCGCGGAGTAGGCGAGGACACCGGGGCGGAGCAGGTTGGACTCGGCGGCCTCCGAGCGCGCCAGCGCCGGCTTGGCGCACGCTTCGAGGAACCGCGAGACGTCCTGCCCGAGCGCGATGTCATGCACGTGGGCGAAGCTGGCCACGGCCGCCAGGCGCTCCCACTCGAACGGGGAATCCAGGAACCGCTCGTTGAGCCGCGACACCGCGCGTTTCTGGAGGAGGTCCGCCCCGCGGTTGAGCCACGAGACCAGCCGCGGCGCCGGGGCCGGCTCGCCCCTGGGCGGACTGACGAGCCAGAGGATAAGCCCGAGCGCCAGCACGTGCACCGCCAGCTCGCGGATCGGGAGGCGGTCGGAGGCCACCAGGTGGACCCGCCAGGCCGTCCCGGCGAGGGCCACGAGGAGCGGCAGCCCCGCCCCCTGGAAGAGCTCGTGGAGCGCGCGCGCCAGCCGGAATCCGGCGTACTCGTAGACGGAGTCGATCCCGTTCATCCCTTCGCCGCCTCGGAGAGCGCCGCGCGCAACCCGCCTTTCTGCCGGATGAGCGCCTCGAGCCGCTGGTTGTCCTTTGGATCCGTCGTCGAGATCCAGTAGCTCAGGGGGTCGGGGACAAGCCGCGCCACGCCGCGCGTCTCGGTGGACTGGACGAGCATCTCGCTGAACTTCCCCTTCACGGTCCGGATCTTCCCCAGGATCGCCTTCTCCTCCGGGGCCAGGTCGAGGAGCTTCTCCATGGCGAGCACGGTCTCGGGGGTCTGCTGGAGGAAGAGCCGGCTGGGGGCGTTGGCGCGGATCGCCTCGCCGGTGCGGCCCTCGAAGTCCGTGACCTGCTGGGTCACCATGATCGCCGACGGGCTCTCGATGCTTCAGGACTCGCTGCCGTACGAGCGGTCCACGTCGTCGATGGCGCTGACGGGGCAGCTCGATATCTCCTGCATCCTCAAGACGTGGAGGATCAAGGGCGTGCTGGCGTGCCCCTGGAAGGGGGATACCTATTTTTGTTTGTGGGTGGAGAACGCCTATCCGTGCGGGATCCTGGAGGTGGTGCGGCAGCCGTGGAAGAGCCACCTCTCGGAGTTCGTCGGGATGTCGGGCCGGGAGACGACCGCCGGGCACAACGAGGAGCAGCTCCAGTATGCGGAGGCGCGCGTGTTCACGTACATCCCGACGATCGGGCAGGATATGCAGATCCCCATCGCCGCGCCCAACGGGTCGAGCTTTTCCACCAACTACGTCACGGAAATGGACATGCCGGGATGGCGGACGGGGCTCCTGGATCTCCTCTTCAGCTCGCCGCAGGAGCAGGTGGGGGCCTGGGGCTGCGCCGTGCCGCGCACGGGGTTCGTGACGCAGCAGAGCGAGGTCCTGGCGGCCCACCTGCAGGCGGTGCGCGCGGGGCGGGTGGCGGCGGACCCGAAGGGGCGGATGGTGATGCAGGAATACGACTACGACCCGCGGGTGGGCCACTTCATCCAGATGGTCTCGCCTTCGTGGCGGACCTGCGTGTCGATCGGGAACCGCGACCTGGCAAGCCTGGAGCGGGGGACGCTCTCGAGGTACGGGGCGTATCTCTTCATCCAATGGGGGATGTTCGAGGAATGCGAGCGCTGTCTCCCGCCGCGGTACCTCCCGCCCCGGAGTCCGTGAGATGCGCTGGTGGGACGGTACGGCGCGGATCCATGTGGCGGTCGCGGCGGCGAACGCGCTGGCCCTCGCCGCGATGACGGGAGGCGTCGCGCGCTGGGCGTCTCTCGGGTTTGCCCTCGCCGCGGCCGCGCTCATCGTGTGTTCCCTCCGGTCCGTCACGCCGCGGGGAGAGCTGCGGCTCGATCGCGTGCCGGAGCGGGAGGGAGGGGTCGTGATCGGAAGCGGCTTCGAGTGGGGCCGGGAGGAGGCGCAGGAGACGGTGGAGACGGGCCGCGCGGCGGCGCGAACGGAAGTCGAGCTGCTCCTTCCGGACGACATCCTGGATCGCCACATTTTGATCGTCGGGACGACGGGGACGGGAAAGACGCGGCTCCTCGAGCTCCTGATCCTCCAGGCGGTCGCGCGCGGGGACGCGGTGGTCGTGATCGACCCGAAGGGCGACGAGGGCCTGCTTCGCCGGGTCCGGGCGGCGGCCGGCGCGCGGTTCCGTTTCTTCTCGCTGCCTCATCCCGAGTCGAGCGTGAGGTACAACCCGCTGGGTCGGTACCGCGACGTGCGCGAGGTGGCGGATCGCATCGCGGCGCTTCTGCCCTCGGCGGGCGATGCGCTGCCCTTCCGGAACTTCGGATGGGAGATCGTCCACGAGGCGGCCTCGGCGATCCATGGGAGGAAGCCGATGACGCTGCGAAACCTGAAGGTCGCGGCGATCGACCGTCCGGTCCCGGCGCTCGCGGGGCGGCCGCGGGAGCATTTCCTGAAAACGGCGAGCGCGCTCCTCCCGCTCTTCTCCAAGCTCTCGTCGCCCCTGCTCTCGCCCGAGGAGGGCGGGCTTTCGTGGGAGGGGGTGGACCGGGGGCGTGAGGTGGCGTTCCTCTCGCTCGGCTCGATGCTCGGCTATGAGACCGCGAGCGCGGTGGCGAAGCTGGCGCTCCTGGACCTTCAGGGGTACGTCGGCGCCCGCTATGCCTACGGCAAGGGGCCGGGGCCGATCTGGCTCTTTGTGGACGAGCTGGGGGACGTGGTGACTCCGGAGTTCAGCAGCATCCTTTCGAAATCTCGCGGCATGGGAATGCGGGTGGTGGGGTGCGTCCAGACGGTGGCGGACCTCGAGGCGGCGCTGGGGAGCCGGGCGCGGGCGGGGCAGGTGCTGGGCAGCGCGAACACGGTGATCCAGTTCCGCGCGCCGGGCGCGGAGGATGCCGAGGTGTTCAGCCGGATGGCGGGGGAACGCCTGGTGCGGATGGTATCCGAGGGGGCGGCCTACGAGCCGGCGCTCCTTTCCTCGGGCTTCAAGGACGTGGACGACTTTCGCGCGAGGTTTTCCGAGAGCTCGGACTGGCGGGAGCACGCGCTCGTCCCCGCCTGGGCGGTGACGGAACTCCCGGTCTTCCACTACTTCGCCCGCGTGACGGGCAAGATCCTCCGGGGGCGGGTCCCGCTGCTGCGATGATCTGGTGCCTGATCCTTCCGGCGGCGGTGGGGGCGGGGTGGCTCCTGGGCGAAGGCGACGCGGCGGCGAACTTCCGCGCGGCGCTGGAGGCGGCCCCGGCGTCCGGGCTCCTGGCCACGCTGGGCTGGACGCTGGGCCTCTACGGCCGGGACCGGACCCGCCTGCGCCGGAGCTACGCGTCCCCCACGCTCGCCTGGCTGGGGAAGCGACTCCTCCTGGCCTCCCTCTCCGCGGCGTCGACGTTCGCGTTCGCGCCCGTGGCCTGGCCCGCGGAGTGCTGGCCGCTGATCGCCGGCGCCGCGGCGGCAGGCGCGGCCGTCTGGGTGGGGAACCTGCCGATCCGGCTCTAGGGGATGGTGTAACTACATGGCTCTCAAGGGGATGGTTCAAGGTCACAAATTGTGACCTTGAAGTCGCGATTGATCAGCTTGACCGGAGGTGAACCAGCATGGACTTGTCGGTGGACGTGGAGAAGGCGATACGGAGTGCACGCGGACACAAGGTCTTGATGGACCACGACCTGGCTGTTCTGTACGGGGTTTCCAACAAGGCCCTGAAGCAGGCGGTTCGAAGGAACCGGACGCGGTTTCCAGACGACTTCATTTTCGAACTGACCTGGAAGGAGGCCCTTCAGATCGGACGGATCCAGACCCCGATCCTGCATCGTGGACGCAATCTCAAGTATCGGCCGCTGGCGTTCACGGAACAGGGCGTGGCCATGCTTTCCAGCATCCTGAAGTCTCCTCGGGCCATCCGCGTCAACATCGAGATCATGCGTGCGTTCGTCCGCCTCCGTCGTATGCTGGCGACGCACGATGAACTGGCTAAAAAGCTCGCGGTCCTTGAACGCACGTACGATGCCCAGTTCAAGGTGGTCTTCGATGCGATCCGCGAGCTCATGGAACCGGCGCCCGACCCGCCAAAGGGGCGCATCGGCTTCCATCGACCTTGAAGGCCTCCGTGGTATCCTTGACGCTGAGATGGAGTTCCTGCACATTCTCGACGCGCGCGCGGTGCTGGGCGACGGCGCCATGGGAACCGAGCTCCTCAAGAAAGGCTTCACGGCCGAGCGACCGCTGGCAACACTCAACCTTATCCGGCCGCGGGCGGTGCTCGCCATCCACCGGCGATATGTGGCGGCGGGTGCCGAACTCCTGCGGGCGAACACGTTCCTCGCCCAGCAGCCTTACCTTGATGCGGCTCGGGTCCGGGAGGTGAACCTCGCCGGCGTGCGGCTGGCGCGCGAGGCGGGGGCGAAGTTCGTGGCGGGCTCCGTGGCGCCGGCGGAAGCGGGCCCTGGGCGGCTGGCGCGGTACCGCGAGCAGTGCGACGCCCTCGCGGAAGCGGGCTGCGACGCGATCGTGCTCGAGACTTTCCGTTCCCTGGAGGATCTTCGCATCGCGGTCCGCGCCGCGGCCGCGACGGGGCTGCCCGTGATCGCCAACCGGTCCCTCGGCGCCCCGCGACCGGTGCGAGCCGACGTCGTCGGGCTCAACTGCATCGATCCGGAGGCGGCCATCCGCGTGATCGGGAGGGGGACCGGGAGGCGGCTCGCGGCCTTTCCGAGCGCGGGCCTCCCCGACGCCCGGGGCTGCTACCCGGTTACGCCCCAGGTGTTCGCCGAAGCGGTCGTTCGGCTGATCGCGCTCGGCGTGCGGCTGGTGGGCGGCTGCTGCGGGACGACGCCCGCGCACATCCGCGCGGCGGCCGACCGTTGCATCGCCCGCCTTCATGGTGTTTCATAGCCCCGTGCGCGTCCTCATCCTGAGCCACCCGGTCGACACGCCGAGCACCAAGTACCGCGTCCTCCAGTTCCTCCCCCTTTTCAAGAGGGACGGCATCGAAGTCGAGCGCGTGGACATCCCCTCCGGATTCATGGACCGCTGGGACCTCTCGAGCCGCTGCCCGGACTTCGACGTGGTGATACACCAGAAACGGCTCCTCCCCGCGTGGCAGTTCCGCGCGCTCCGGAAGCGCGCCCGGGCGCTCGTCTACGACTTCGACGATCCCATGATCTACGGCCGCGAGGGGGACAAGGTGACCCTCTCGCCGACGCGCGTGGCCCGCTTCCGCGAGGCCCTCGCCGTCGCCGACGCCGTGGTGGTGAACCACGCGGGCACCGAGGCGCTGGCCCGCGAGTACGGCGCGAAGAACGTCCATGTCATCCCCACGTCCGTGAACCTCGCGCGGTGGACGATGAAAGACTCGTGGGCTGCGGAACGCCCCGTGCTCGGATGGGTGGGCTCGCCCGCCAATCTGCCCAACCTCCGGGAGATCGCGCCCGCGCTCCAGGGCCGGCGGCTCAAGCTCGTGACCGACGAGCCGATCGAGCTCCCGGGCGTCGAGGTCGAGTTCATCAGGTGGGACTTCGAGACCGAGCCTGCGCACGTCCGGTCCTTCGACATCGCCCTCGCGCCCCTCCCGGACGACCCCTGGAGCCGCGCGAAGATGCCCTTCAAGATCCTCTACTACTTCGCCGCGGGCGTCCCCGTCGTGGCCTCGCGGCTGGGCGCGGTCGAGACCGTCATCCGCGACGACGAGAACGGATTGCTCGCCGGAGACTGGAAGGCCCAGATCGACCGGCTCTCGGACGCCGCCCTCCGCGAGCGGCTCGGGCGGGCGGGACGGAAGACCGTGGAGACCGAATTCACCGTGGAGTCGGCTTATGCGAAGCTCAGAGCTCTTCTCGAGACGCTCGTCAAAGGCGATGGACGAGATCGCCGTTGTTGATCACGACCCCGTGTGGCGGGTCCACTTTGTCGAGGAACGGGCGCGACTTCGCGTCGCGCTGGGGCCGCTTGCTCCTGTCTTCGCACACATCGGAAGCACGGCCGTTCCCGGCTTGGCGGCGAAACCGGTCATCGACATCCTGATCGGGGCCCGAGTCCCTCCCCCTCCATGGGTCGATCTTTCGAAGTGCGCCTACGAAGCCCTTGGGGAACGCGGCATCCCCGGCCGGTACTTCTTCCGCCGCGGCCGGCCGCGCTCTCATCACCTCCACTGGGTGGACCTGGACGGAGCCCTCTGGCGGCGCCACCTCGACTTTCGCGATGCCCTTCGGAGCGACTCACGGTTGGCCGCACGGTACGCGAATCTCAAGAGATGCCTGGCGGGCGCGCACTTCGGGGACCGGGAGGCCTACTCGGCGGCCAAGTCCGCGTTCATTGAAGCCACGCTCACGCTGGCGGCGCGCCGGCCGGCTTCGCAGGGGTGAAGGCTTCCGGTTCTCCCGTGGCGCCTTCGTTCGCCTCTCCGTGGACCTCCTCTTCCCGAAACAGGCAAGCCGCTTGCTTCCCCATCCCCAACTGCACGAGACGCGCGCGTTCGCGGGGCGGTGTGCATCCTTCTGCACCTTGGGGGAGGACAATGACTCAGGACGGCTGGCTGGCGTTCAAAGGCACGGTCGTTGGGCACGCCGCTCTCGGGGCGGTCCTTGTGGCGAGCGTCCTGGGGACGAAGTTTGAGGAGAGCTCACGCCATTGCTATTACTTCTCCGTCGAGTTGTCGCCGGACGGGCGGCGGCTGGTCCGATCGGTTGATGAGAGCCTGCGCGTGGAGGAGATCGGATCGGGCCGGATCCTCCACGAGGACCGCGGGATGTGCGCGCCGGCGTTCTTCTCCAAGGACGGCCGGCGCCTTGCCTACCTGAAAGGCGCTGGGGATCGGAAACCGGGCTATCGGGTGGTCGATCTTGAACTCGGGAAGGTGCGGTTCGGGGAGACCGCCGACCTCGTGGCGATGGGGCCCGGCGGCTGGCCCCTCGTCCTGGCAGACCGCGGATTCAGCGATGGCTGGCCCGAGAAACACGCGATCTCGCTCCAGCATGCCGACGCGGGGGCGCCAGGCGGGCGCTTCCTCCCTTTCGAAGGCTCTCTCCCGGAGCATTTCCATATCGAGGAGATCGTGTTCTCTCCGGACGGCAGCCTCCTTGCGATCGGAGGAACCGAGGCGAACCAGGGACGCCATCGCCTCGTCCTCTGGGACCTGCGCGAGGATCATCGGCTTTGGGAGCGACGCGCGGATGCCTCCCTGGTCGGACTCGCATTCTCCCCCGATGGATCCCTGCTCGCGGTCGGATGCGGCGCATTCGAACGGGGGGAGATCCTTTTCCTGGACCCCTGGAGCGGCGAAGATAGAAGGCGCTGGAGTCGGCAGGAGTTTCTCGGTGGGCCGCTTGAGTTCTCCCCGGACGGAAGCCTTGTGGCCTTCGGAGGATACGATGCAGGGCTCCTCGAGGTCGGCTCCTGCACGCTGCGGTGGACTGTTCCATCCGGGAAGGGGAAGGTCCGGTCGGTCCGATTCGTCGAAGACATCCTTCGGGTCGCCGACGAGCCCGGGTTCGTGCGGGATCTCGACCTCTCGTCGGGTCGGGCTGTTGCCGTCAGGCGTCGACCCCCGGCCGAGCCGGTGCATCCGCGGTTGTGGGTTGCGGCGGCCGGAAGCGCCGTCTGGCTGGCGCTCTGGGGGCCGCTCTGGCGGAGGGCGTCGAGGCTCCGCGGGGAAGCGACTCCCTACTCGCCTCGATTCGCGGGTAAGCTGCTCCTCGCGTCGGTGATCTATCTCGTCGCAAGCATTGTAGGTCCGCTGTCCTCCGGCGGAATGATCGACCTGGGGGTCTGGTTGATGCTCATCCTGCTGCAGTTCGCCGGGCTCCTGATCTTCCTGTTCGCGGGCCTGGGCTTCCTGATTCTCCGAGTTCCGTTTAGGAAGCGGGGGTTCTTCGGCGGGTTCCCGCTGGCGGCCTGCGGGGTGGGGGTCCAGCTCTGGATCTGGGCGGCGATTTGTGCCTCGGTGTGACCGCTGATGGCGCTCCTTGAGTCGCTCGTCACGCCGGCCGCGCGCCGGCCGGCTTCGCCTTGACGAAGGAGTGGAACTGCTCGATCATGTAGTCGAGCATCGCGTCGGTGAGTCCGGGGTAGACGCCCACGAAGAACGTGTCGGTCATCACCCGGTCGGTGTTCTTCAGGTCCCCGACCGAGCGCCGGACGATCTTCGTGTAGGCGGGCTGGCGGAGCAGATTGCCCGCGAAGATCATCCGGGTCTCGATCTTCGCATTCTCAAGGTGGGCCACGAGCCCCACCCGCTTGAAGGGGGCGTCCTCGCGGACCGTGATCGGGAAGGCGAACCAGGAGACGTCGGCCCGGCCGTCCCAGCGGGGGAGGAGGAGCTCGGGGAGATCCTTGAGCCCCTCGTAGAGCCGCTTGAAGTTCTTCTGCCGCCGCGCGATGAAGCCGGGCAGCTTCTCGATCTGGGCGAGCCCCACCGCCGCCTGCAGGTCGGTGGGCTTCAGGTTGTATCCGATCGTGGAATAGATGTACTTGTGGTCGTATCCCCTGGGGAGCTCGCCCAGCTGCCAGTCGAACCGCTTGTTGCAGGTGTTCGAGACGCCCGGCGCGCACCAGCAGTCGCGGCCCCAGTCGCGCACCGATCGCGCCGTGCGGCCGTGCATCGCCGTGTTCGTGACCACCGCTCCGCCCTCGCCCATCGTGATGTGGTGCGCCGGGTAGAAGCTCACCGTGCCGAAGTCGCCGAACGTGCCCACCGGCTTCCCGTCCCACGTGCTCCCCAGCGCGTCGCAGCTGTCCTCTACAAGGTAGAGCTTGTGCCTGCGGCAGAGGGCGGTCACGCGGTCGAGGTCGAACACGTTCCCCAGCGTGTGTGGGAGGACGACGGCGCGCGTCTTCGGGCCCACCGCGGCCTCGACCTGCGCGATGTCCGCATTGTAGGTCCCGAGCTCGCAGTCC
>JAHFOZ010000465.1 GCA_023261405.1 Planctomycetota bacterium | reverse complement strand
TCCTCGGGGTAGCTCCGGGCGCGCATTTCGCGTGCCTCGGGCGTGGCCTTCAGGGCCTCCTTGAGGTCGATCACGCCGGGCGTGTCCGAGGCGGGGTGGGACGCGTCCGGGGCGCCGACGACCGAACGGCCGGGGTCGAGGATCGTGATCTGGTTGAACGCCGCGGGGGGGAGCGAGGGGGCCACGGAGGGGGTCACGGGGCGGGAGGAGCAGGCTGCCAGGAGCACCGGGATCAGCGCGGTAAAGGTCTTACCCATTTTCTATACCCTCCATACATCTACTAGTACAACCTGCCCGCTCCGCCGTTTTGGGGAAACGGATTTTCCGGGGGCTCTGATACGACGCCACCCCCGTCCGGTTCCCGCAAATAACATCATCGGCAGGGAATCCCCGGGTCCTGCACCCGATGTGCGGGAGACGGTTCACGCCCCGGGACGCCGTGGCCCGCAGAATCGGGATGAGCCCCGCGAGCGTCGTCCCCACCGTCATCAGCTTCGGCCGCCTCCGGAGGAGCGCCCCCTCGATCACCGCCTCGGAGAGCACGCGGGGCGTGACGGGGACCGCCCTCCCTCACCACGCGCTCGAGCGTCTCCTCGGGGTGACCCCCATGCCCGTCCCCGCCGACGCGCTGACGTTTATGATGAATATGGAGCCCCGGCTTCCCGTAAAATACTGAGAAGGCCAAAGGGAGGCTCACGTGAGATGGATCGCCTTGGCGATGCCCCTTGCTGTCGCGGCGTGCGGACGCGAGCCGGAATCGTCGGGACCCGGCCCGGCACCTTCGGTCGTCGGCGATCGGGCGAAGGACCCCGTGTGCGGCATGATGGTCGATAAGGCCACGGCGAGCAAGGTGATGCAGGACGGCGCCTCGTATTACTTCTGCGCCGACGAGTGCGTGAAGAAATTCGAGGCCCAACCCAGACAGTACGTTGCGGCGTGCGGGTGCGGCAGGGTGACCGCGAAATGTGCGTGCGAGCACTGCGGCAAGAAGGGGATCGCCTGCGACTGCAACTGACGCGAGCGACTCGTGCGATCGTGCCGATAGGATCCTGGTGCAAGAGAGGCCCGGTGGGAATAGATCGGGCCTCGGATAGGTTAGACAGGCAATGAAGCTCCGGCTCGCCGTCGTGGCCCTGGCGTTCAGCACCGCGCAGACGGTGACCTTCATCATCTGCTGCTGCGGGTCTTTTTGCAGCCGGCCGGGAGAAGTCTGCCGGGATTGCGATCACAAGCGCGCTCCCCAGCCCGGCCGCTCGGAGGGCTGAACCGAAGGGTCCGAGAAGCCTTGCCCGTCGGGCAAAGGCGAAGAGCCCAAGCCGTGCGTGCATGTCGTTCCTTCAGGCGACGTCGTGTCGCCTGCGACCGATCTTTCGGACATCCCTCAAGTCTCCGTGACCATGCTCCCCGACCATGCTCCGGCGGTGAAGGACATGTTCGATGCCGTGGACTTGAGTGACGCTGTTCCACGAGCCTCGCCAGGACTTCCCCTCTATCTCGTCCTCTCCGCATTCCTCATCTAAGCTCGCCGCTTTCGCGCCCTCCGTCGATCTCAGCTTCCGATTTTCCGGAGACCCCATGCGCCTGATGCTCCTGTCCCTGCCGTTCGTCCTTGCGGGATGCGCCGTCGCCTGGCAGGGCGACTATGATCGGCTCGCGGTCGATATCGATCGTTCGGCAACCCATCTCGATCTTGGTTCCAGGACGCAGGGTCCGTCGACGGACCCCGAGCTGGACAAGATGCTGTCGGACACATTGGACCTCGATGTCCTCATCGCGGCCGCCCTCGACCGCAATCCCGAACTCCGCGAGTCGCTCGCGAGGGCAAAGGCCGGTGTCGCGGAGGTCCGGCGGGTGAGTTCGCTCGACGATCCGATGCTCAAGGTCGAGGCGGAGGGGGTGCCGATCCATCAACCGGGGGCCTTGAACCGGGACCAGACGAATATGTTGGGCCTGCGGCAGGACTTCCCGTTTCCCGGGAACCTCAACCTCAAGGGGGAAGCGGCGCTCCGGGACACGGAGTCGATGTACCAGATGCACCGGGATCGCCGGATCGATATCGTCTCCCGGGTCAAGAAAGCCTATTTCGACTACTACTCGATGCAGAAGGAGCTCGAGATCCACCTCGAGCACGTCAAGATCCTCGAGGACTTCGAGAAGATCTCCGACGCGAAGTTCCGGACGGGAACGGTCTCGCAGCAGGACGTCCTCAAGCCCCAGGTGGAGCTCGTCCTGCTCCACAACGACGTTCTGGCGATCGAGCAGAAGATCGGCTTGGCGCGGGCCATCCTGAACTCCCTCCTCAACCGGCCCTCGGATGCCCCCCTCGGGAAGCCCTCCGAAATCGCCCCTCCCGACGAGAAGTTTGACGTACAGGAGCTGACCGTCAAAGCCCTGGCGTCGCGGCCCGACGTCCTGGCCGCCCAGCTCAGGGTGCGATCGACCCGGACATCCCTCGAGGTCGCCGGGCGCGAGGCCACGCTCCCCAATTTCTCGATCGGCGCCGACTATTGGCAGATGCCCGACGCCCCCAATGACGCCTACGGCGTCATGTTCTCAATCAACCTTCCGTGGTTGACGGGGAAGCACCGTGCCGAGGTCGCCAGGATTGAGCACTCGCTCCGGGCCGACGAGGCCGCCGTCGATACGGCGCGGAACAAGGCTTCGCTGGAGGTGCGGGACGCCTATCTGCGGGTCGAAGCGGCTCGGAGGTCCGTGGTGCTCTTCAAGGGCGAGCTCCTTCCCAAGAGCCGGCAGAGCGTCGAGGTATCGCGCGCGAGTTACGAGAAGGACAAGGCGTCCTTCCTCGATCTTCTCGATGCCGAGCGTTCCCAGCGCGACATCCGCCTGAAATCTTATCAGGCGATCGCCCAGTACGAATCGGCCGTCGCGGACCTGGAACGCGCGGTCGGCACCCTTCTCAGGAGGAAGCCATGACCCAAGCGACGAGCAACGCCTGGCAGGTCACGAAGATCGTCTTCCTGCGGCTCCGGTTCATCTTCATCTTCATCGTGATCGGGGTGATCAGCTGGAAGTGGGAGCTGATCATGAACGTGAAGGACCGGCTCCTCCGGCCACCCAAGGCCGACGACAGGGTGCAGGGCGACTTCGAGTGGTTCTGCCCCATGCACCCCTCGGTCGTGCGGAACGACGACAAGGAGAAGTGCCCGATCTGCGGGATGCCGCTCTCGAAACGGAAGAGGGGCGAGCAGATCCAGCTGGGGCCCGGCATCGTGGGGCACCTCCAGCTTACCCCCTTCCGGATGCGTCAAGCGGGCATAGCCACGGAGGAGATCGGCTATCGGACGCTGGTCCGGGAGCTCCGGACCGTCGGTCTCATCGAATGGGATGAGCGGCGGCTCGCGCACCTCAGCGCGCGCGTCGCGGGCCGCGCGGACGAACTCTTCATCAACTTCACGGGCGTGCGCGTCAAGAAAGGCGATCCGGTCTACAAGCTCTACAGCCCGGACCTCGTCACCACGGGGGAGGAGTACCTTCTGGCGCTCAAGGCGAGCGAGGAGATCCAGGCCCAACCCCAGCCCGAGGCTCAGGCGGCGTCGCGCGCGGCGCGCCTGCTCGAATCGACCCGCGAGCGCCTGAAGCTCTGGGGGGTCACCGACGCGCAGATCGCGGAGCTGGAGAAGGTCCGAAAATCCCCGACCCACCTGACGATCCAATCCCCTCTCTCGGGCATCGTGATCAAGAAGGACATTCATGCCGGCCACTATGTGCAGATGGGGGAGGACCCCTACACCATCGTGGACGACTCCGTGGTCTGGATGCAGGCGGAGGTGTTCGAGCGCGACCTCGGCCTCGTCAGGGAAGGCCAGACGGTCGACATCAGCGCCGAGGCCTATCCAGGCGAGCCTTTCACCGGCAAGGTGATCTTCGTCGCCCCTCAGGTCCAGGCGGAGACCCGGACCGTCAAGGTCCGCGTGGACGTCGAGAACCTCAAGGGAAAGCTCAAGAACGGGATGTACGTGACCGCGCTCCTCCGCATCCCGCTCGGGAAGCAGGGGGAGCTCTTCTACGGCTGCTGAGAAAGCTGCCCGGACGTCCGGTCGGACGTCCCCGGCAAGTGCTCGAAGTGCTCGATGCAGCTCGTCAAGAAGGGCGGAGTCCAGCCTGAAGGGTCCAAGGAGCTTGGCTTCGTCTACAAATGCCCCCACGACGGCGCCACGCGGGAAACGCCCGGCCCGTGTCCG
>JAHFOZ010000464.1 GCA_023261405.1 Planctomycetota bacterium | reverse complement strand
GCGGAACGCGGTGCGGAGCCGGAGGGTCACGGGACCGGCCGACCCGGACCCCACGGGGCGGCCATCGATCGAGACGGCGGGCATGACTTCCGTGAGCGTCCCGGTCATGAAGACTTCATCGGCCGCAAGGGCCTCCTGGAGGGAGCAGGATTCCTCCCGGACTTTCACGCCGGCGGCGCGTGCCGTTTCCAGGACCGCCATGCGCGTGACCCCGTTCAGGATCCGGTTCGTCGCAGGGTGGGTGAACACTTCGCCCCCCCTCACCAGGAAGGCGTTGGAGGAAGCCCCCTCGGTGACGGCCCCATCCTCCCGCACGAAGAGCGCCTCGTCGCATCCGGACGAGGTCGCCTTCTGCTTGGCCAGGATGTTGGGCAGCAGGCAGATGACCTTGAGGTGGCAGCGGCCCCAGCGGTCATCGGGGACGACCTTGAGGCTGAAGGTCCGGTCCGGGGCATGCGGCTTGATTTCCCGCGCGTACGCGACGAACGTGGGGCGGAGGCCACCGGGCCACGCGTGGACCCGCGGCGCCGCGCCCCGGGTCACCTGCAGGTACACGGAGGCCTCGCCGAGGCCCGCGACCACCTTCCGGCACACCTCTTCCATCCGGGGCAGCGTCTCCGGCATGGGGATCTCCAGGCCGGCCAGACTCTCCGCGAGCCGCTTCAGATGTTCCCGGAGCCGGAACGGCCTGCCCCCGTAGAATCGGACCACCTCGTAGACCCCGTCGCCGAACTGGAAGCCGCGGTCCTCGACCGAGACCCGCCCGTCCTCGAGCGGCATGAACTCGCCGTTGAGATAAAGGTTCATCGTTGCGAAAAGTATACCTTGTGCCGGGTTCGGGTCGAACGAATGTCCAGCGGTGCTGCGACCGAATCGTGCCCGAAAACAGCGAAACCCCCGGGTGTCGCCACCCGGGGGTTTCGAGAATCTGTGCGAGAGCTACTTGGCAGGCTCGGAAACCTTGGAGAGGGCCAGCGTCTGCTTGCCCTTGTCGTCCTCGGTCAGCGTGCCGGAAAGGACCAGCGTGTCCTTCTTCTCGCCGAGGAGCTTGGCCACGTCCGCGAGGACGTCGCCGGCATCCTTGCCGTTGGCGAGGGCCAGGTCGCCCGCCGAGTAGGCCTTGTCCTTCTCGGTGACCTTGGCGGTGATCTTCGCGTTCACCTTGTCGACCTTGTACTTCCCGAGCTCCTTCTTGAGGTCCGCCATCTTCACCTTGGGCTGGCCGGTGAAGCTGACGACCCAGGAGCCCGCCCCCTTCGCGACGGGGGTGCCCAGTTCCACATCTTTAGCGCCTGACAGGCGCTTGAGGCCGGTATAAACGGCCTTCCCTCAGTTGTTCGCTCAGGCCAGGCCGCTGATGTACACCTCGACCTGCTGAACTTCCTCCCTGACGTTCACGCCCGAAAGGGCCGTGACCGCCAGGATCGCCACCACGCTCTTCATAGCGTCTCCTTATAAAAACCTACCCAGTTATTACGCCGATCTTACCCTTTGGGCTCCTTTTTTCCATCTATTTCCGATCGCAGCTGGGCATCGAAACGGGCCTGCGAGTTCCCGATCTCGCGAGCCGTCGCCCTCATGGCGTCCACCAACAGGAGGAGACCTGTGGCCCCCACGATCAGGCCCGCGTAGAAAGTCCAGACGAGCCCCGGCACCAGCATCCCCAGGAGCCCGAGGACCAGCCCGGCGGCGACCAGGATGGACCCGACGGCCGATCGCATCCGCACCGACACGTCATTCACCGCAGAGGACAAGGAGGCCGCAGAAGTCCCTTTGAACGGCTATCCGGTCGTCCCTGTGTCCTCCGCGATCCCTGCGGTGAGCCTCTCCGGGGTCTCTGTTCCCTCCGTTATCCCTGCGGTTCATACTCAATGCCCGCCGCCTTTGAGCGCTCCCGTGATCTTCCCGAGCGTCTGCTTCGCGTCGCCGAAGACCATGCTCGTCTTCTCCATCACGAAGAGTTCGTTCTCGATCCCCGCGAAGCCCGGCTTCATCGAGCGCTTGAGGACCAGCACCCGCCGCGACTGGTCCACATTCAGGATGGGCATCCCGTAGATGGGGCTCCCCTTCGAGTTCTTCGCCGCAGGATTGACCACGTCGTTGGCCCCCACCACGATCGAGATGTCCGTCTGGGGGAAGTCCTCGTTGATCGCCTCGAGTTCGAACAGCTGGTCGTAGGGGATGTTGGCCTCGGCCAGGAGCACGTTCATGTGCCCCGGCATGCGGCCGGCCACCGGGTGGATCGCGTACTTGACCGTCGTCCCGTTGGCCTGCAGCGCCTGGGACAGATCGCGCACCGCGTGCTGGGCCTGGGCCACGGCCATGCCGTAGCCGGGGACGATGATGACGCTCTGCGCCTCCTTGAGCCACGCGGCGGCGTCCTCGATGCTCGCCTCCCTCGCCGTGCCCCCCGCCCCCCCGGAGGCGCCCGCGGCCGCGCCGGAGCCGAAGCCCCCGAAGATCACGTTCGCGAAGGACCGGTTCATCGCCTTGGACATGATCAGGGCCAGGATGAACCCGGAACCGCCGTCGAGCGCCCCGCAGATGATGAGGACGTTGTTGTCCAGCGCGAAGCCCGAGGCCGAGGCCGCGACGCCCGCGTAGGAGTTCAGGAGGCAGATCACCACCGGCATGTCCGCCCCTCCGATGGGCACGACGAGCGTGATTCCCAGGAGGAGCGCCACGCCGAGGACCGCGTAGAAAAGGCCCGGGACCGCGGGGTTCGCCACGAGCACCCCCAACGCGATCAGGGTCCCGGCCAGGAGCGAGATATTGATCGCGTTCTGCCCCGGGAAGACCCTGGCCTTGCCGGGGATGATCTCCGAAAGTTTCCCGAACGCCATCAGGGAGCCGGTGAACGTGATCGCCCCCATCACGCATTCGAAGCCCACCGCGCCCATGGCGAAGCGGTCCACGTGGCCCGGTTTGTAACCGAGGCGGAAATGCGCGTACCACTCCGCGACGCCGACCAGCGCGACCGCCAGCCCCCCGCCCGCGTGGGAGAGCGCGATCCGCTCGGGCATCTTCGTCATGGGGATGAGCAGGCCCATCGGGATGCCGATCACCGTCCCCACCACCAGGCCGCCCACGATCCAGCCATAGCTCACGATGTCGGTGTGAATGAGCGTCCCCACGACGCCCACGATCATCCCCCACACCGCCATCATCATCCCTCGGCGCGCGGTCTCCGCGCTCGTGAGCAGCCGCAGGCCCAGCAGGAAGAGCATGGAGGCCACGAAGAGCGCCACGCGGTAGATCACGACCCGCGGGCTGATCTCGGACGCCCCGCCCTCGAACGCGGACGCCAGGAGGCCGCTCACCTGGACGGCCCCTTCTTCCGGAACATCTTGAGCATCCGGTCGGTGATGACGAAGCCGCCCACGACGTTGATGGTCGCCGACGCCACGGCGATCGCGCCCAGGATCGGGATCAGCCAGGTGTCCGAGGCCCGGCCCGCGATGAGGAGAGACGCCACGAGCGAGACCCCCGAGATCGCGTTCGTGAACGCCATGAGGGGCGTGTGGAGGAGTTGGGGTACCTTCGAGATCACCTGGTAGCCCAGGAAGGCCGCCAGCGAGAAGACGAAGAGCGCGCCCAGGATGTGGTCGATCCAGCTCACGTGGCCACCGCCTCCCTGACCTTGGCGTGCACGATCTCCCCCTCCTTGGTGATGACGCAGCCCCGGGTGATCTCCTCGTTCAGGTCGATCTTCCAGGCCCCGTCGGCCGTGATGTGCAGCAGCAGCTTCTCGACGTTTCGCGAGAAGGCCTGGCTGGCGTGGAACGCCACGTTCGAGGGCGTGCTGATGGGCCCCAGGATCGTCACGCCGTTCTTCACGGCGTCCTTCCCGGGTTCGCAGCCCACCACGTTGCCGCCCTGCTCCGCGGCCAGGTCCACGATGATCGTGCCCGGGCGCATGGACTTCACGTGCTCCTCCGTCACGAGGATAGGCGCCTTCCGTCCCGGGATGAGCGCGGTCGTGATGACCACGTCGGCCTTCGCGATCGCCGCCGCGACCAGCTCCGCCTGCTTCTTCTTGTACTCGTCGGACTGCTCGGCGGCGTACCCGCCCGTCCCCTGTTTCACCTCGACGCCGGCGACCTGGAGGAGCGCGCCGCCGAGCGACTCGACCTGCTCCTTCACCTCGGGCCGCACGTCCGTGGCCTCGACGATGGCGCCCAGCCTCTTCGCCGTGCCCACCGCCTGCA
>JAHFOZ010000463.1 GCA_023261405.1 Planctomycetota bacterium | reverse complement strand
TCGGGGGGGACGGCTTCGCTCGGCCGCAGGAGGGAGATGAGGAGCCCCTCCTTCCCGAACTTGGTCCCGATCACCGAGAGCTCGGGGCCGATGTCGCCGCCTTCCCCCTTCGCCTTGTGGCAGCGGCCGCAGTCGGCCTTCGAGCGGAAGTAGACCTCGCGGCCCCGCGCGGCGTCGCCCTTCACGGCGAGGAGCTCGGGGATGGGCGGGAGCGCCTTCACGGCCAGCCTCTCGCCCCTGGAGACGAGCGTGGCCTTGAGGGGCGTGACCTCCGCCACCCGGCGGCCCGGATCGTCGAGCTCCACGATGAAGGCCCAATTCGCGATCCGGTTCTCGCACTTGACGAGGAGCCTGTTCAAGCCCGCCGCGAGCCGGATGGGGACGACGTCCTGTCGCGAGACCAGCTCTCGGTGCTCGTGCTTGTCCCAGACGTTCCGGCCGTTCACGAAGAGGTTGATCGCGTCGTCGCTCCCGACGAGAAGCCGCGAGTCCATCGCCTCCGGGGCGCGCAGCACGCTCACCGCGTAGACGAAGGCGTTCGCGTTCGGGACGCACTGGGGACGCAGGTCGATCTGGCCGTCGATGCTCACCCGGGCGTCCTTCCAGCCCGGCAGGTTCTCCGGCTCGGCGGCCGTCTCAGGAGGGTGGGCCTTCGCGAAGAGCGAGCAGTCGGGGTCGGCCGTGGCGGGAGACAGGCGCCAGCGGACCAGCGGTCGCGCGCCCATGGCCGTGAGGAGCGCGCCGTGGCCCGGCAGCGCGGCGAGGGGGGCGATCGCCCTCCGGAGCTCGTCCCGCTCGGCGAGCGGTTTCCACGAGACCGGGATGTTCCTCGCCAGGAGTCGCATCGCGAGCGACTTGAGATCGGCGGGCAGGTCGGCCGCAAGCACGCGGATCAGGCCCTCGCCCGCCTCGACCTGGTTGAAGGTCCCCAGGGACTCGATCGCCTCGCGCGACCCGCCGAGCGCAACGGTCGTGGTGTGCTCCACGACGCCGGGCCGGCCCAGAACCCAGAGGAGCCCCGCGTTCCTCCGGCTCCATCCCTCGAGGCGGGAGGCGAGCTTCTCCTCGCGCCCTCGGAACGCGATGCCGACCGCTTCGAGGTACCAGCGGTCGTGACCGTCGTACTGCAGGGCCAGCGTGGCCAGTTCCTCGACGGCGTCCTTGTCGCGCAGCGCGAGGAGGAGTTCGCGACGCACGTGCGCCGATGGATCGCGGAGGAGCGGGGCAAAGTCGGCGCCGGCGTGGCGGAGCGCCCGGATGGCCAGCACGCGGAACTCCGCATCGGGATCCTTCAAGGCCTCGCGGGCCGCATCGGCGCCGAGCAGGTGGAGCGCCCTCGCGCGAAGGTATCGATCCGGGGACTTCGCGAGCGGCGAGAGCACGCCGGGCCCGGAGGCGCGCAGGTCGAGGATCGCGCGGGTGCGCGTGGCCAGGCAGGGCGACGCGAGCATCGCAGGCAGGTCGGCCGTCCTGGGAATCCTGTACGAGCCGTCGTGGCCCCTGGGGACCAACCGGTAGATGCGGCCGCTCGTGGGGTCGTCCATCCCGCCGCCGCCCACCACCGGATCGTACCAGTCGGAGACGAAGACCGAGCCGTCGGGCGCGACCGCGACGTCGGACGGTCGGAACCACGGATCGCTGCACGACAGGAGAATGTCCGGTTTGCGGATCTCGCTCAGGGTATCGATCGTCTGCCGGCCCGTCTCGTCGATGGCGGCTCCTGCCACGCGCCAGGCGGCCCCGTCCGGGGTGAGGCGGAAACACTGGATGACGCCCACCGCATCGGCCTGCAGGGGCATGCCGCGGTATTTCTCCGGGAGGAGGCTGCCTTCGTAGATGCACATGCCGGCCGGCGACCCGGCCCCCGTGCGCATGAGGATGGGCACCACGCCGGGCGATTCCATCCGCCAGTGCGAGCCCTTGGGGCCGTACCAGCCGAAGTCGCCGCCCTCCATCACGTAGTGGAAGCGGACCCACTGGCGGCCGTCGTGGTCGTTGTCGCTGGTGAATGTGTTTCCGAACGAGTCGGTGGCGCATTCCACCTGGTTGCGGTGGTTGTATCCGAGGACCTCGAGTCCGGTGAGGTCCGGGTTGGTGCGGAAGATCATCCCGCCCACGTAAGGCTTGCCGTTGTTGACGAGCCGTCGGCCGTCGGGGAAGAGCACGTTGCCCCCGTTGTCGCCGAGGCAGTGGTAGAGCCTGCCCTCAGGCCCCATGTACGAGCTGTGGATCGAGTGGTCGCCGTTCAGGCCGTTGAAGCCCGTGAGGACGTTCTGCCTCCTTCCGGCCGTGCCATCGGGCTTGATCTCGATCGTGAAGAGGTCGGGCGACTGGGAGATCCAGACCTTGTCGCCGATGACGGCGATCCCCATGGGGGCCTGGAGGTCGAGGCCCTCGTAGAAGACGGTGGACGTGTCGCAGCGGCCGTCGCCGTTCGTGTCCTCGAGGATGACGATGCGGTCGCCGGTCTTGCGGTGGGGTTGGAGGAAGTAGGGCGGGCTGGGCGTCCTGGGGCCGGCCCAGCGGCGGTAGTTGACCCCCTCGGCCACCCAGACGCGGCCGCGCTCGTCGATGTCGATGCACGCCGGGTTGCAAAGTTGAGGCTCGCAGGCGAAGAGGCGCACCTCGAGATCGTCGGCGGCCTTGAGCTTTCGGAAGGAATCCTCGGGCGACGCCTGGGCGAGCAGGAGGGCGAGCGCGATCCCGCTTGTCATGAGGTCTACCTGGTACTACGGGTGAAGCGGTCCGCGGGTCTCAGCGCCCCGGCTCCCAGGTTTGTGAGCAGTTCGGGCCCCGTGCCCGATCCGATCACGAACCTGCGGGGCCCGGTGCTTAGACCGTGGAGGGGACTTCCTGCGCCTTCGGGTACTGGAGGGGCTTGGAGACCACCTGCTGGAGGCGCGTGACCGTGTCCTTCTTGATCCAGCGGGTGATCTCGTGGAGGACGGCGGTCATGTCGGCGGGGCGCGCCGCGGGATCCTTAGCCAGGAGGCGCAGCACGAAGGCGTCGAGCTGCGCGGAAATCGCGGGCGCAATCGAGCGCAGCGACGCAGGCTTCTCACGGAGGTGCTTCTCCAGGATCTTCGCAGGGTTGTCCGCGAGGAAGGGGGGGCGCTTCGCGAGGAGCTCGTACATCATCACGCCGAAGGCGTAGACGTCGGTGCGGGCGTCGCCCCTTTCTCCGCGGATCTGTTCGGGGGCCATGTAGAGAGGCGTCCCCTGCACCTTCCGCCCGAAGTGGAGGAGGCGGTCCCATCGCGTGGAGGCCAGGGAGAAGTCGATGAGCCGGACGTCGCCGCTCGCGGAGACGAGGACATTTTCCGGCTTCACGTCCTTGTGGATGAGGCCGCGGGAGTGGACGTGCGCCAGCGCGTCCGCCACCTTCATGAGGACCTGGAACTCCCGCTTGTGGAGGCGCTCCGGGAATCTCGCGAGAACGACCTTGAGGTTCTCGCTCACGAAGTACTCCATGACGAAGAAGGGCTGGGGCTTGTGCGCGACGTAGTCGTGGACCTTGATGATGCCCGGGTGGTCGAGCTTCTGCGTCAGCCGGGCCTCCTTCTCGAACTGCCGCACCTGGGAGGAGTCGGAGGCGTGCTGGGGACCGAGCTGCTTGAGAGCGAACTCGTGTCCGCGGCCGTCGCGCGCCAGCCATACGGTGCCGACACTGCCGTCCTTGATCTTGTCGAGGACCAGGTACCCCTTGAGGGAAATCGGATTCATGGGTGCTCCACGTGCTGAGACGCGCCCCCGCGGACAAGCGCAAGAATCGTGCCATGGGTGAAGCGTCGGTCGGGTCCGAACCCCTTGGAATGCAGCAGGTAAGATGTTATGGGTGCCCGTATGGGTCCGGGGTGTAACGGGACGGTGACGGGAGTTACGGAGAGTGCCCGCGGGGGCCAGCCCCCGCATCGTGTCCTTCCCCGGCTCGAATTCACATCTCGCATCGCGGACTTCCGTGCTACAATCTCCCCCAACGGAGAGGCTGATGATCCTCGAATGCACCTGCGGCCGGACGTATCGGCTCAAGACGGCCGGCGCGCCGCCCGCGAAGTGTTTCTACTGCGGGGCCAAGCTCCGGCCGGTCGCGTCGCCGGCCCCGGCCCCCGCCGCCCCCCCCGCGCCGGCCGCCCCCGACCCCCGCCTCCCCGAGCTCGAGGCGCGCGTGAAGGAGCTGGAATCGGCGAGGCAGACGGATGCAGCCGCCCTGCGCGAGAAG
>JAHFOZ010000462.1 GCA_023261405.1 Planctomycetota bacterium | reverse complement strand
TGGACGCCTATGCCTCGGGGCGGCGGCTGCACGAGGACGCGCTGGCGGAGGTCCAGCCCGCGATGAGCAAGGACGAGCTGCTGGCGGCGCGGCAGGTGGTCTCCCGCCTGGTGCGCGCGGAGAAGGGGATACAGAAATACATCCTGGACCTCATCCGCGCGACCCGGGAGGACGAGTCGATCCAGCTCGGCGCCGGGCCGCGCGCGTCGATCGCGCTCCTCGAGTGCGGCCGGGCGCTCGCGGCGCTGCGGGGCCGCGACTTCATGACCCCGGACGACGTGAAGCTGCTCGCCCCCGCCGTGCTCGCCCACCGCGTGACGCTCTCGCCGGAGGCTGAGATGGAGGGACTCTCGCTCGCGGACATCCTCAAGCGCCTCTTCGAGAAGGTCGAGGTCCCGAGATGAGACCGGGACGGCGGCTCGTCCAGGCGATGCTGGCGCTCGCGGCGCTGGCGCTGCTGGCGCCCTTCATCCCGTACCTCGTGTGGCCGCTGCTCGGCGCGGCGCTCGCGGCGGCTGCCGTGGCGTTCCGCGAGCACCGGCTGCTGCGCGCGGTGACGGTGACCTGCGAGGAGCGGCCGGCTGCGGTCCTCTCGCTCGACGAGGAGGAGGCCTTCCCCTTCCGGCTGGCCACGGACGCGTCGCGGCCCGTCGCGCTCACGGTCCGGCGGACCTGGCCCGCCCTCCTGGCGAAGGCCTCCACGACGCTGATGGGCACCTGCCGCCCGGGTGAGACCCTCCCGCTCTCCTGCGCGGTGCGCGGGGTGCAGCGGGGCACGGCGGATCTGGCGGGCCCGCACCTGTCCCTCACCTTCTGGGGGTGGGCGGAGCGCGTCCTCTCGCTGCCCTCCCGGGGAACGCTCACCGTGTCGCCCAACCTGAAGGCGGTGCGCCGGCTGCACCGGCAGCTCAACCAGTTCGCGCTCCGTGGCCTGGGCCAGCGCGCGGCGCCGCGCCTGGGCAAGGGGCGCGATTTCGACCGCCTCCGCGAGTACAACATCAACGACGACTTCCGCGACATCGCCTGGAAGGCCTCGGCCCGGCACGGCAAGCTCATCGTCCGGGAGTACCGGCTCGACCGCTCCCAGGACGTACTCCTCTGCGTGGACCGCGGCCACCGCATGGCGGCGCACACCACGCGGGTCCGGCGGATCGACCACGCGGTGAACGCGGCGGTGCTCATCTCCTACATCTGCGGCCGGATGGAAGACCGGGTGGGGCTCCTCGCGTTCGGCGCGGAGGTCGACCGCGGCATCCCGCAGGGGCGGGGCGCGACGCACCAGGCGAAGCTCACCTCCTTCGCGGCCGGGATCGAGGCCGAGTACATCCACACGGACTACCTGGCGCTGGGGGCGCACGTGCGGCGGAGGCTCTCCCAGCGCTCGCTCATCCTGATCCTGACCACGCTTCCCGAGGGGGGCGAGCAGCAGGCGCTCGTGCGCGCGGTGGGGATGATGGCCCCGCAGCACCTGCCGCTCGTGGTCGTGCTGAGCGACCCGGCGCTCCGGGCCGCGGCCCACGCGCGGCCGGCCGATCCGCTGGAGCTCTGCCGGACCCTCGTGGCGCGCGACACCTGGACGGAGCGGCACCTCATGATGGAGGAGCTGCGCCGCCGCGGCGCCTGGGTGATCGACACCGGGCCGGAGGACGCCGGCATCGACTCCGTGAACGCCTACCTCGAGATCAAGAGGAGGCAGGTGCTCTGATGGAAATCGAGGCCTTCGTCCGGGAACGGCGGCCGCGCTGGACGCGGCTGGAGAAGCTGCTCGATCTCGCGGAGGTCGCCGGCGAGAACACGCTCACGCACCGGGACGTGCGGGAGCTCGTGAACCTCTACCGGCTGGCGTGTTCCGACCTGAACCAGGCGCGCTCGCTCACCGCGGACCCGCACCTGCTGGACCGCCTCAACCAGATCACGGGCCGGGGCTACCGCTTCGTCTACCGCGATGCGCGGCGGCTCACCCTGCGCGAGGCGGCGGCGCGGCTCTTCCTCGTGGAGGTGCCCTCCACTTTCCGCAAGGAGGCCCTCACGGTCGGGGCTGCGGCGGCGGCGATGCTTCTCGGCGCGGCGCTGGGGTTCGGCGCGGTGGCGGCCAACCCCCAGCAGGCGCGCGACCTGGTCCCCGGGATGTTCATGCGCGAGAGCCCGAAGGATGAGGTGAAGCGGATCGAGGAGGAGATTGAGCGGGTCGACACCGTCGGGAAGGCCGCCGAATTCGGGGCGCAGCTCTTCACGCACAACATCAAGGTGTCGTTCCTGGCCTTCAGCCTGGGGGCGCTCACGATCGCGGGAGGTTACTGGATCCTCTTCTACAACGGGATCATCCTCGGCGCCGTGGCGGCACAGTACTGGCTGGACGGGGTGGCCACGTTCTTCGTGGCCTGGGTGGGCCCGCACGGCTCGCTGGAGCTCCCGGCCATCGTCTTCGCGGGGGCCGCGGGCATCCGTGCAGGCCGCGCGCTCCTCCTGCCGGGGGACCTTTCCACGGGGGCCTCCCTCCGCGCGGCGCTGCCCGCGGTGCGGCCGATGCTGCTCGGGACGGCGGCCATCCTGGTCGTGGCGGGGCTCGTCGAGGGCTCCTTCTCGCAGTTCTCGAACAAGACGTTTCCCTACCCCGTGAAGATCACGGTGGCGGCCGTCTTTTTCGCGGCGCTCCTGGCCTATCTCTTCTGGCCCCGGCGCGCCCGGGCGGGGGCGGCGTCATGAACGCGCTGCGCCACCCCGACCCGGTGATCCTGACGCCCGAGCATGTCCCCGTGAAGCTCTTCGCCGCGGGACTGATGAGCCGGTTCTACGCCGTGCTCCTGGACGCGGCCATCGCCTGGGCCGCGGCGAGCCTGGCGGCCCTGGCCCTCGGCGCGCTGCTGCCCTTCGGGTTCACCCAGGGACTTGTCGTGACCGCCATCTTCGTCATCACCTGGGGCTATCACCTGTATTTCGAGGTCCGCCACAATGGCCGGACCCCCGGCAAGCGGGCCTTCGGCCTGCGCGTCGTCGACGACCGGGGCCTCCCGATCACCTTCCAGCAGAGCTTCGTGAGGAATGTCGTACGGGTGCTCGACTTCATGCCCGTCTTCTACGGCCTGGGCGGCCTCGTGAGCCTGGTGGACCGGCACCACCGGCGGCTCGGGGACCTCGCGGCGGGCACGCTGGTGATCCACGAGCGCCCGGCGGCCGACGTCGCCCGGCAGGTCGAGGAGGGGCGGCGCTTCAACAGCCTCCGCACGCCGCGCGTGCTGCGCCGCATCCGCCACGCGATCCGCCTGGAGGACCGCGAGTTCCTGCTCTCGGTCTGCCTCCGCGCGGAGCGGATGGACCCCAGGTCGCGCTTCGACCTCATGGAGGCCGTGGGCGGGCATTACCGGGAGGTGCTCGAGATCGACGACCCGCACCTGAGCGGCGAGAACCTCGTGCGCGGACTCCTGTCCATTCTCTACACGCCCCGGGCGTGACGTGGTAGTATCCTGCTGGCGCCTGACCTGAGTGGAAGAGACGATGGAGGAAAGCCATGCCCTGCGTGAACCATCCCGAAGTCCAGGACGGACTGAACCGCTGCGGGCGCTGCCGCCAGCCGTTCTGCGCCGACTGCCTCGTCGAGATCAAGGGCCAGTCCCTTTGCGCCGACTGCAAGGTCGAGCAGGTCCAGGACCTGAAGTCCGGGGTCGACACGTCCGGGGGGCCGCTGCAGCTGGCGGGGATCGGCCGGCGCTTCGTCGCCATGTTCATCGACGGCCTGATCTTCAGCCCGGTCACGGTCGGCGGGATGTTCCTCTTCGGCTTGTTCAACCCCCAGCAGGCGGGGGCGCACCCGGAGCAAATGGGCGCGCTGAACCCCTCCCTCATCCTCTTCATGCTCGTGGTGCTGGGCCTGAACTTCGCCTATGAGGGCTTCATGCTCCAGATCCGCGGCCAGACGCTGGGCAAGATGGCCATGGGGATCAAGGTCGTCCGCCCGGACGGGGGGGACATCTCGGGAGGGCAGGCCTGGATCCGTCCCGCCGTGCGCAGCGGGATCAATTTCATCCCGCTCGTCGGGGGCTGCGCGGGACTGGTCAATTACTTCTGGGCGGTCTTCACGAAGGAAAAGACCTGCCTGCACGACCTCGCGGCAAAGACCCGCGTCGTGAAGCTCCCGTAACTTCTCCATGGCCGCCCTCGCCCGACGCCGGCGCAGCCCCTACGGCGGGGTCTCCTGTCCCCGCTGCAGGCAGGCGCTCCTCCA